>DAOUFH010000263.1:0-8005 GCA_034429955.1 Dehalococcoidales bacterium | reverse complement strand
GAATCGGGGCTAACGATCTGCGGCCCGCCGGACTGCGAAGCCAGGCGGGTATCAAACGAGCGGATTTCCGACCACGGACTTTCCACCGGACTTGAGACTCTGACCCGCCAGTAATAGCGGTTATCCGGCTCCAGCACAGGCAGTCTGGCCGAAAGGGCCGCTGTTTCTCCGGCACAGCCGGAGGCCACCGTGGAAAAGTCCGGCTGCAGATCGACCTGCCACTGATAAAGCTCAGCTCCTGCCAGAGCTTGCCAGGAGATTTTGACTTTCAGCGGGTCCTGGCCCACATCGGAATCCTCTGGCGACAGCAGCCGGACGGCAGAAACCAGGCTGTCAGTCATCACCATCAAACAGTCTGAGGTAGATTCGAAAGCCCATAAAGTTTGATTACTTAACTGTAAACGGGTAATCGCAGAACCATCCGTCAGACCGGACATAACCGGCTCAAAAGACGGTGCGGCCTTTGCATTCGTACTGAGACAACGAAAAACCCCGCCCTCGACCGTATCAAAATCAAGGATTTGACGGTCGGCCACATAAATAGTACCTTCAGGAGTCAGGCAGATATCACTCAAACGCATACCTTCCGGCAAACCGCTGTTTTGGGTCTCCCACAAAAAGCCGTTGTCCAGATTGTAGCAGGCTATACCTTCATCCGCAGCGTCTGATACGGCCAAAACGGTATGGTTGCCAGCAAAAGCGGGATGGAAAGCCACCTGCACCGCACCGCTGAAGGGAGCAGGGGCGGAATCCGGAGGCAGCGCATCGAAATGCACTCCATCCGGAGCGTAGTAGACCGCTCCGCTGATTCCGCCGGCCAGAACAGGGGCATTTTTCTGCCCTCCGGCGACAGCCAGTGAATGGATGGGCTGGCTTCCCAGCACGATTTTAGATGCATAAAAAGCGGTGCCGAAGAGTCTTTTATAAACTACACCGTTAGTGCCGTCGAAGCTGCCTACCAGGAGTCCTTCATCCGTAACCGCCCAGGCATCGATGGCTACCGGACTGCTGTTTTGAGTATCGCAAGACCAGCTCAGACTGAACTGCCGGCCTGAATCGCTTGACTCCCAGACAGCCGGAGTTCCGCTGCTGCTGCCGGCGATGAAGACCTGGAGATTGCTCCCACCGGCAGATGCAGTCAGCAAACGGTTGAAGTTGGCATTTACATCCAGCGTAGCCGAATATATCCTTGCCCAGCTCACCCCACCGTCGCGAGTCCGCCAGAGACTGTCTTTGACATCATTCGTCAATAAAAATAGAGTGTTATCACGGCTGTAATCAGGCGAAAGCGCCATATCGATCAGGTCGGTCAGCTCGCTGTCGATAAGGCTGATCTGGTCCCAGGACTGCCCCAAATCATGACTGACCGAAAAAGCGCTTTCAACCCCGCCGGAAGCACAATAGAGGCTCTGACTATCAGAAAACCCGGGTGGCAACCTCACCAGGAAGCCGGTATCTCCGGTAGGCGGTTTAGCAGCCGGCGACCAGCTTTGCCCGCCGTTCGTACTGCTAAAGACACCTGACCCGTCCGCGCTGCCGGCAGCCAGAAAAAGCAGGCCGTCCAGCCAGTTCGCAGCCAGACTGTAAATATCGATATCAGCCTGCTGGATAACAGCACCGGCATTCAGATCAACCGCCTGGCTATAATCCGGTGCCAGAGTGCTTTCGATACGGAAAACATCCCCGGTTCCGGAAGCACAATTCAAACCCAGGTAAACCCGGTTTTGGGGGCCGTAAAGATCAGATGAATAGTCCGGCGGAAAGGCCAGGCAGGCGGAAACAGCCGCCCGGCCGGTCAAAACAGCAGCGCCGATGAGACTGCCCCAACCCTGCTGATTGAGGTCGTTGAAAACGAAGCTGTCGGTCTCATCGGTAGCAACCGCCAGAATTTGCCGGTCTGCGGCATAATGCGGAGAAAAGGCCACAGTCAGGATATCATAACCGCTCAGGCCGGTATCGCTCCACCCGGAGAAACTGTTGCTTCTTTGCAGATAGACCCCGCCGAACTGGCCGGCATCACTGTCCCGGGTGCCGATCAGGATATAATCTGCTTCGGCAGTCGCCACAACATCGATACAGGATATCTCCAGATTGTTCAACCCCAGGCCGAAGGGAGCGGCGCCCAGCGCCTGAAAGTCCAGACCGCCATTGTCGGAATAATAAATTTTAGTGGCAGTGGCATAAAAAACCGAAGACGGGTCGGAGGGCATCACGGCTATATCGACGATTTCATCCTTCACATAACCGCAATAGCTCCATTTGCGCCCGCCGTCCACCGATTTGAAAAAGCGGTAATCTGTTGAGGCTGGATCGGCATAAGCATAGAGCGTGCCGTCCGCAGCGCAGCACAGATCAAGGATATCCGACCCCGGCGCTAAAACCCAGTGGCCGCTCTGACCCTGTGCAGGCAAAGCGACCTGCGACCAGACCGGACCGGCAGCGTCGACACGGCCGGGAGCCAGACTAACCGGGGAGACGAGAATTATAACGACCAGCAGAATAGCTGGCAGTCTAAGATGTTGCGGCATAGGACATATTTTAAAGAGCCGCTAAACAGAAGTCAATATTATTAATATTATATATATTTTAATTTATTTATTATGTATATTTATTGTTAATTTTATAATGAACCGCAATACTCACTCTTTTCAATACCTATAGAGCTGAAAAATGCTATAAAATAAGCACACAAACAACCTGTTATGGGTTTGTGTGCTTACCGGAGCATAACCGGGAAAATTTATTCGTCCTCTTCTTCTTCCTGCTCCACCGCCGGTTGTTCAGCCTGGATTCTGGGCAGCAGGGCTGTCGCCCGCGACTTTTTGCGGTAGGCCGGAGCTTCCAGCTTAGCGATACAGGCACGTATTTCAGCTAAATGGGCGGCAGCTTTTTCATCCGCCACTTCTACCATAACGGCAGCGACGCCGATATCCCAGAGAGCCTGCAGTTCAGGTGCAGTGACGGTATCCGCTACTGTGACAATCAACGGTTTGGAGGCCATATGCAGCAGTCTTTGTAAGTAAAGCAGACGGTTGAGATTCACCACCATCTCGCTGTTTTTGCCGGAGGCCAGCAACGCATCAACCGGCAGATCGCCCGCAGCCCTGAGCAGGCCTTCACTGAGATTCAGGTCAACTTCCAGGATACGGCCCAGCTTTTCCTGGCGGGTCAAAGCCACCGGCAAAGAGGGCGTTAATATCCAGAAATCAGCCGGGGTATTCTGGGCTTTCTTCACAACCGCCGCAGTAGCCGTCTTCAGCCAGCCGCCCGCCGGCAGACTGTCTTTGGACTGGTCCCTTTTTTCTATCTCCGCCAGGTCGTCAGCCTTGCTGATACTTATCACAAGGGCATCGGCCGTTTTTTCAACCGCCCGGACTGCTTCCAGTGCAGCACTATCCGCCGCAGCTAACAGCAACATTCCGGGCTTTTCATCACGCGGTTTACTTAACATAAACCCCATTGGTTGGGGGTCGGACTGTTTTTGCTTGTTCAGTTTTTCGATTAAACGGCTCATTTCAATCTCCCTTATAGAAAAGAGTAACCAGTTGTCAGCCATCAGCTTTCAGTTCAGGACAAATCCTCTCCCTTAATTCTAACGGGAGAGGTAGAGGGGCATTTTGATAGCCCTAACTAACCATATTAGTCCATTTCAGGACGATTTACCACGACCAGAAGGCCAAAATAAAAAACACTCTGATTCTTCAGAGTGCTTATGATTTCTGGAGCCAGCGAGAGGATTCGAACCCCCGACCCGCGCTTTACGAAAGCGCTGCTCTGCCAACTGAGCTACGCTGGCCTGCCGCAACCAAATACCCGGCAAGACATCAGTCCGGCCGGACAGTTTCAATTATACAACGGAACCGGGTTTTACCGGAAGTAAGGGTCAGCGGTTGACTATCCTGGTCTCGTAACCCATGCGGGTCAATTCCCCGACCACGTTGCGGGCGTCATCGGTATCCAGATGCACCACCAGGTTACGCTTCTGATTGGTAGGAGAAATTACCGACCAGATTATTTTAATCTCCACACCCATTTTATTGATAGCCGAGAGGATATCCACCGCATTTTTACCCGAGCCGCCGCCGATCACCACAATGCGGGTACCCGCTTCATCTATACCCAGGGTAGGGTTGACAATCCGGTAAAATATATCGTTGGTAGTGACGATTCCTACAATTTTATTGTCATCCACTACCAGCAGAGAACCGACTTTGTTTTGCTGGGCTTTGCGGGTGGCAAATTCCACGGTATCGGTGGGTTTGACAGTCACTACATGCTTGTTCATGGCTTCGGCAACGGTGTGCTTGGAGGCCCTGGAAGCGGAATTCCAGAGTACCGGAAGACCGGCAGGCTTGAGCCTTTCTATGCCGCCTTCAGAAACTACGCCCACAGGGCGTCCGTCTTCATCAACTACAGGCAAGCGGCGGAAACCACGTTCACGCATCAATTTTAAAGCTTCCAGAACAGGAGTATCGGGACCCACGGTGACGATGTCTCTGGTCATGAGGTCTACCACTAACATAATAACGAGTTAACCCCCTCAAGTAATCAGTTTTTGAGACAAAGTACAGTATAACATACTTGAGACTGGAATATAAGTTCAGTCCGGCAGGTTCAAGGCAGGTTAAACGGGCTTCTGCTGCAACTTTCAGCGGTCGAAACGCGGCCCGGTATCATCAGCCTGATTGCTGTAACCGGCACTCTCCCAGTAACCGCGGAAATCAACGTTGTCCGAAAGCTCCATGCGGGTCACCCATTTGGCCCATTTATAACCGTATTTGCTCTCCGCTACCACCTGGAAGGGGAAACCCCGTTCATCCGGGAGGGTGATGTCATTGATCTTCAGAGCGATAATGATATCCTTGCTGAGGATATAGTCCAGGTCCAGAGAGCTGTAACCATCCGGGACGTCCGAGGTATAAAAAATCACTATTTTAGCAGTGTCTTTGACTTTAGCCCGCTCAAAGATATCAGTCAGAGCAGGGCCGGTCCATTTGGCGACGAAATCCCAGCCCTCCACACAATTCAGTTCGTTCAGGCGGGACTCCTGCGGTAAAGCCTGTAAATCGGCGTAGCTGAGGCTTAAAGGATTATCCACCAGTCCGTCCACGGTCAGCCGGTAGCCGGCGCGGTCGATATGCTGAGTACCCTTCAGAGCATTGTTAAGCTGCTGCTGCAAGGGTGTCAATTGGACGCCCATATATTCCAGTGTCTCTACCTCACCTTCAGCCGAAGTGGTAGGAACAGGCTCCCTGGAGCAAGCTGGTAATAACAGTACCAACAGCAGTATTAAGGTAAAAAGCGGCAACAGGACTTTTTTATGCATTTCCCCTCCCCAATTCGGCAGGCGGCAGGCCCGCCCTGCGGATAAATCGTCACCCTTACTACATTATATTCAAATCCATCTCCTTCCGGAGACCGCCCTTAACGCCGCCGGGCCAAGCTGTTTAACAGTACCAAAATAGGACTTGATACAAGGGACTAAAAGCGTGTTATAATAAGCTTATCGTAAACGATGTGCATGCTGAGTAATTTTAAAAACCAATCGATCAGCACCCCGCAGGGGGAACAAAATTTAGAAAAAGGAAATTGGTACAGAAATGCAATATGATGAAGGTTCCAAGTATTATTCCTATTCCGACGAAGACCATGATCTCTGGATGCTTTTAACCCATACCAGATACGCTGTTTACAGAGCCAGGGAAAAGGAATTGCACCGTTATGGAGTATCTCCGGAACAGGTGGGTGTGCTCTTCATTATACAGGCCCTGGACAATAAGGCCACACCTTCCGAAATTTCCCGTTTCATCCTGCGCCAGCCGCACACAGTATCCGCTCTGATTGAAAGAATGGAGGAAAAAGGGTTCGTCAAGAAGATGCACGACCTTGACCGCAAGAACCTGGTCAGAGTTTCTCTGACTGAAAAGGGCAAGAAGGTCTATGAATATTCGACCAAACGCGGTCCAATCCATCGTATTATGAACGTCCTGACCGCCCAGGAACGCACCCAGCTACGCAAACTGCTGCAAAAACTGCTGGCCCAGTCCAGAAAAGAAATCGGATTGGACCGGGAAAAATATCCACCCGAGGATGAAGAATAGTTTTTAGTTTATATGGCCGGCTGTTAGCAAAGAGGGAAGCCTGCTTCCCTCTTTTTTTCTTGAGCCAAGCCATCACTATCCAAATTCGACCTGGAAGCACATTAGACGGTAAAATGAAATAAACCTCAGCGAGGAATTTTGCCATGTCTGAATCTAAAATAAAAGTCGGACTGGCCCTGGGTGGAGGTGCGGCCAGGGGACTGGCCCACATCGGCGTTCTGGAAGTGCTGGAACGGGAGTGTATCCCCATCGATATGATTGCCGGCACCAGTGCCGGAGCGCTGGTGGGTGCGTTATACGCACAGCGGCAAAATGCCGCCCAGATCAAACAGCAGGCCCAGCAGCTGGACTGGGTGGGCTTCACCTCGCTGATAGACCTGACCTTACCCAAAAACGGATTTATCAGCGGACGCAGGGTGACCGGACTGCTGCGCCGGATTATGGGCAACGTGCAGTTCAGAGACCTGAGTATTCCATTGGCCTGTGTAGCTACGGATATCATCAGCGGAGACGAAATCGTACTCAACAGCGGCTCTGTCCTGGAAGCAGTCAGAGCCAGCATTTCTATTCCGGTTATATTCACAGTGGTAAAAAATCAAAACCGTTACCTGGTGGACGGGGGACTGGTCAACCCTGTACCGGTCAGCGTCTTGAAAGAGATGGGAGCCGATTTGATCATTGCGGTGGATGTTACTCCGGATAAATCGGAAAGGGAAGCCTTTTTTAAAGAACACGCTGAAAATAAGGAACCCCGGCTATTCCAGGTGGTCGTACAATCCATCTACATCGCCACTTATTACACCGCACATAAAGTGTCGGAGGGCGCAGATATCGTTATACATCCTCGCTTGGCCCACATTAATCCCAGCGAATTTTACCGCGCCAATGAGGCGATTTTGGCCGGGGAAATGGCAGCCGTAGACTGCATACCCGCTATCAAACATGCCCTGGAAAAAGCAAATATCCCTCTTTGCAACCATTTCAAACCGGCGCTTTAGGCTTTAAGAGCTTGTTGGACTGCTCAGGCGGGACTAATGCACGTTGCGTTGATCGTTAGCTTTGCGGGCTGCTATCAGGCGAACATCCAGATTATTGGGACCTCCGCACTCGGGCACATAACAGGTCACATCAGCAAACAAACAGGGCTTTTTACATTGGGGGCATTCCTTGGGAGGCTGTTCAGCCTGCAAGGTATAATCGCATTCAGAACAAATCCACCAGCTTTTGTTTTCTTTCAAGTCAGTGCTCCTCAAGATTGTTTATAGGTTCTGAATACATTATAACAAACAGGCGGCGTTGAGACGGTTCCAATAAGGCAGCGGCAAGCAGCAACATTTTATTGGAAAGTGAAGAGCGGATAAGAGTGGTGCCGGGGGAGGGTCTCGAACCCACAAGCCTTTTAAGGGCGGAGGATTTTAAGTCCTCTGCGTCTGCCAATTCCGCCACCCCGGCCCGTTTGAGAAGGACTGCTAGTGAAGTATTATAGCACTTTTTAAAAGCTGGTTTTTAAAAATTTGGAGGCGACGAGCGGATTCGGACCGCTGAATGGGGGTTTTGCAGACCCCTGCCTTACCACTTGGCTACGTCGCCTTTAAAAACTCAGATGGAGCGGAAGACGAGGCTCGAACTCGCGACCTCCTCCTTGGCAAGGAGGCATTCTACCACTGAACTACTTCCGCATTATAACATATAAAGTGCTGGTGCCGAAGAAGGGATTTGAACCCTTAAGAGCTTTCGCTCACCACCCCCTCAAGATGGCGCGTCTACCAGGTTTCGCCACTTCGGCCGGTGAATGGCAGGAGTGGCAGGAATCGAACCCGCGACCGGCGGTTTTGGAGACCGCTGCTCTACCTAGCTGAGCTACACTCCTCTGTCACAATATTCTATAATATCATAAATCCCTT
>DAOUFH010000262.1:0-6403 GCA_034429955.1 Dehalococcoidales bacterium | reverse complement strand
ACCAATGACACCAATATTACCAATAACTCAATAGAGAACCGGGATGAATCAGGAGGGATTTTGATGCCAAGCGGTAAAAATCCCCCTTGTATTCCCCCTTTATTAAAGTGGGAAAGTCAGGAACTAGCAGCTAACAATTTCACCTTTATCCGCAACTAAAAACGAATAACGAATAACGAAATACTCACCTTCTCTTCTAATGTCTAACCGCTAAAATCTCAGAGTCTAAAAGCTATAAATCTAAACAGCTATCAATCTAACAGCTAACAGTCTGGTAAAAGTCTTCCCTTCACCCGAAACGCATAACGTATAACGAACAACTAAAACTCTCCCCCCCCTTTACTCCTTCTCCCAGACCTTCTTGCCGCCCACCATGGTCATTTCCACCCGGATGTCTTTGATAGCCTCAGGCTCACAGGCCAGGGGGTCGTCGCTCAATAGCAGCAAATCGGCCAGTTTGCCGGGCATCAGGGAGCCTTTTTCCTTTTCTTCGCAGTCGGCATAGGCGGCATTCAGGGTGTACATTTGTAGAGCCTGTTCGGCGGAAATACATTGTTCCGGCTGCAATATTTGGCCGCTGGCGGCTTTGCGGGTAACTGCACCGTAGATACCCATCAGCGGGTTGTTGGGAATGACCGGTGCGTCCGAACTGCCGGCGGTGATGAGTCCGGCCTGGAACCAGTTGCGGAAAGGATAAAGTACCGGCAGAATGGCTGCCGGAGTCTCATTCAAATAACGTTCGCCGTGATAGTACAGAAAACCGGGCTGGGAAACGACCACAACTCCCAGTTTGGCACAGCGGGATATCAGGGCCGGCTGACACTCCGAACAATGCTCGATGCGGGGACGCCAGCCAGCCGGATGGAGCCTGTCGTACACATACTCCAGGGCCTTTATCACCGCTTCGACAGAGCTGGCTTCTACCGCATGGATAGCGGGCTGGAAACCGGCCTGTACGATTTTAAGAAGAAGGTTGTTGAGCTGTGTCTGGGTGGGAATAAGCTGTCCGGTGGCCTGGGACAGGATGATTTTCAAGCTGCCCACTCTCAGGCGGGAGTCGCCGCTGCCGGGTGTTAGCCTGGAATTGACATAATCATCAACCGTGTCGGCGCTGAACATCAGGGAGACGCGGCTTTGCAGCAGATGGCTGGAAATCAGTTCGGAGAAAGTGTTAAATTGGCGGGGCCCGCTGGTGATAGTAGCTTCGCAGAAAGAGGTGATGCCCTGGCTGAGGTAGTTGGCGTTTAATTCCTGCAAACCCCAGTCGTAGAGCGCTTTGGGCAGCGGGGTCTGAATGCGTTTCTGTACCCAGGAGAGCATTTCGAAGAGGATGCCGTTGGGCTCTCCGGTTTCCAGGTCTCTTTCGATGATGCAGCCTTCAGGTTCGGCGGTCTCGTTGTTGATGCCGATTTTTTGCATGGCCAGAGTGTTGAGGACGCAGGCGTGCAGCGAGCGGTGGGTTATCATCACCGGATGGTCGGGAGAAGCAGCGTCCAGTTCCTGGCGGGTGGGATGGCGCTTCTCAGACATATAAAATTCATTGTAGCCCGAGCCGCTTATCCAGGCTCCGGCGGGAGTGGTTTTGGCCCTTTCGCGGATGAGTTGCTGCATTTCAGGGATGGACTTGACGGAAGTCGGTGAAAGGTCCAGGCTGAAAAGCTTTCTCAGTCCTGAAAAAAAGTGACAGTGGGCATCGATAAAGCCCGGCACCATGGTCTTGCCGCCGCAATCGATAACGCGGGTGCGGGGCGTTTTTAAGGCGTCTATTTCGGCTTGCGAGCCGACTGCGGCGATATTTTCTCCCCGGATAAGCAGGGCCTGAGCACGGGGTTGGGCGGGATTACAGGTAATCACCTTGGCGTTTTCCAGGACAGTATCCAGCATATTAGCCATATCAGGAGACCTCCGGTTAATCAAATAACGGGACTATTTGATTCGACAAGCAACACCTGTGCCTATACTTTAATAAGTCAAGAGGTAAAAGTCAAAAGGGAAATAATATTACCAAATAATACCAATACTACAAATAATACCAATGATTCAAAAAAAATTCGAAATACGCAAAGCATAAATTCGCCGTAAATTCCAGGTTCGAAGTGTCTAGCAGCTAACAATTTCACCTTTACCCGCAACTAAAAACGAATAACGAAAAACGAAAGACTAAATACTCACCTTCTTTTCTAATGTCTAAAAGCTATAAATCTAAACATCTATTAATCTTCCTCCCTCAACTTGCAACTACCGGATGATTAATTTACAATGTGAAAGGTACAATTAACTATTAACATGCCCGGTCCGGTTTTCACAGGTTTGGCTGCCCCGGCCTTTTGCGTGGTTGTACAAAGGAGCGTGATAGTCTTTGGCTGATGTAGTCTCGCAGGAAAACGAAAGTTTCGAAAGTTTACTCCGGAGATTCAACAAACGCGTTCAGCAGGAAGGTGTCCTGTCCGAGCTGCGCCGCCGCGAGTTTTTCGAGAAGCCCAGCATTAAGCGGAAGAGAAAAGAAGCCGCTAAGAAGCGCAAAAGCACCCGACCTGCTCGGAAATAACCGGTAACGGAACAAATATCAAGCACGTCAAGACAAGGGTTTCGCATCCCGGTTTGATGTGCTTTTTATTTGGGGAAAATTTAGTTGCACAGAAAATAAATTCAAAGGGAGGCCTGTCCATATGGAATCCGCCTTGATGCAGAAACTGAATGAAGATTTAAAACAGTCGATGCGGGACAAGACCGAGTTGCGTACCTCTACCATACGGCTGCTGATTTCTGCGGTACGCTATGCCCAGATGAAACGGCAGGATGCCGAGTTTAATAAAAATCCCAATGCCGACCTTTCCCAGATCAGCATGAGCGATGCCGATATCGTGAGTGTCGTTGCCAAGGAGATCAAGCAGAGAGAGGACAGCATCGAGGCCTATACCAAAGGCAACCGCAAAGACCTGGCGGATAAAGAGTCCGCCGAGATGGCTATATTAAAGGAATATATGCCCGCCCAGATGAGTCCGGAAGAGATCAAAGCCGAGGCCCAGGCGGCTATCAATGAAGTTGGCGCTAAAAGCCTTTCGGATAAAGGCAAAGTCATGGGCAAGCTGGTAGCCAGGCTGAAAGGCAAAGCCGACGGCAAACTGATCAACGACGCCGTGACCGAGATTTTGGGAAAGATGTGAAGATAGCTGTCAGCTTTGAGAGAAGGTGTAATTAATACTACAAATAAATACAAAAATCGAAATAATAAATTCAAAATAAATTCGAATGACCGAAATTCAAAAAAACAACGTCATCGCGAACGCCTTTTTTCTCCTGAAGCGATCTTATAGAATAGCTTGCAGCTATCAGTCGTCAGTTTCGAGCTTTTAACCAGGACATAGAGAAATCAGCTTTAGATAATTATTGAACCCCACCCCGGATCCTTCAGCCTCTCCGGTTTGAGGCTTTCAGTTTACAGGTTTAGAGGACGACCCTTAGGGCCGCCCTCCTTTTTTATCCCGCTTAATCCTCTTACCATGCCTTAAAGTCTGATTTTATTAAATTAGCCTGTTCAAATTAAATCTAAAATAAAGGATTGAATACTCTATAAATATTATTTAAAATAGTGTCATGAAAAGTATAAATAGGTTGATTCCATATATTTTATTACTATGGATAATCAGTTTTATTATACCTGTATTGGTTGCTGGTTGCAGTCGGACTACAGTGGTGTTTGCGGACTCCGGACTGGAAAGTGCGGTTAGAGAGTCAGTGGGTAAGCCATCAGGCTCTCTGGAGCAGTCCGACCTGCTTAAAGTTGCGGCTTTGCATGCTCAAAATAGCGGGATCTCTGATCTGACAGGACTGGAATACTGTCAAAATTTAACTGAACTGGACTTGTCCTGGAACCGGATAACGGATATTTCCGTACTGCCTCAGCTCACTCAATTGACCAAATTGTCCCTGGGCGGTAATCCAATCACAAATTTTGCCCCGCTTGCTTCTATGCTACAGTTGACGGATTTAAAGCTTTCCTGGCGTCCGGATATAGAAATCGCTAAAACTCGTTGGGATTACAAAGAGATCGATGAGTCCGATTACGGTACTATCAGTGATATCTCCTTTTTAGCTTCATTCAACAACCTGACTGCACTCGACCTGGGCTGGAATCTGATAACAGATGTAAGCCCTCTGGCTTCTCTGACGCATCTAAAAATATTGAAGCTGAATTATAACCATATCGCAGATATAGCCCCGATAGAAGCCCTGGACCAGCTAAATGAATTGAGCTGCTCCTGGAACCGCATTACCGATATATCTTTCATAACCGCTTTGACCAATCTAGCTACTCTGACTTTGGGGGGCAATTCAATCTCCGACCTGTCCCCTTTAAATTCGCTGGAAAAATTGACCTCACTCAATCTATCCTGGTACGCCGGCGACGATGAATCGGTCTTCACAGACTGGGCTCCGGGTAAAACTGTAAATTTGATGAGTGCAGGGCCGCTCAGCGATTTAGCGAGTCTCTCTCAATTGACAGGGTTGACTTATCTTAACCTGGGCTGGAACAGTATTGCAGACCTGTCTCCACTGGCCTCGTTAAGCGGTTTAAAGGAACTGCTCCTGTACGGAAATAAAGTCAGTGATATAGAGCCCTTGTCAGCTTTAACCGGACTTACTTCTTTAAATCTGATGGCAAACTATGATATCCGGGACCTGGAGCCTCTGGAGCCCTTGACCGACCTGCAAAAATTGCTCATCACCAGCGATAATTCAGTCGATCTTACGCCTCTAGCGACCCTGACTGATCTGGATTATTTATGGATCACCGCTCCTGTCGCAGATTTATCTCCTTTGTCAGCACTAAGCAATCTGGTCGAGTTGCATACAGGAGGCAAGAGTATTAACGATCTGGCCTTACTGGCGAATTGTACCAAATTGGAAAGACTGATAATCAGCGCTGAACACCTCGGCGACTTAAGCATGCTTTCAGCCTTGCCCAAATTAAATTTTCTTTACATACCCGGCGGAGATATCAGCGATATCACGTTTGTGCAAAAATTAAGCGGGCTGTCAGTGTTGATGATCGAATCAAACCCTGTAAGCGATATAACACCCCTGGCATCTCTGACCAATCTGACTGAACTCTCCCTGAATAACACTAATATCAGCGATATCTCACCTCTGGCAGATCTGGTCAACCTGAAAAAATTGGATTTAGCCGGCAATCAGGTCAGTGATATATCCGCTCTGGCGAATCTGGTAAATCTGGAAACGGCCTGTCTCAACGGCAATCAGATAACGGATCTTGATCCGCTCACAACCTTGCTCAATCTGGAAAATTTACAGCTTGCGCGAAATCAAGTTGAGGATATCTCTCCGCTCTCGTCATTGGTAAAGCTGCAAACTCTGATGCTGGATAATAATCAAATCAGTGATATTACGCCGGTTGTCGATTTACCCGATATAGAGTATTTGACTGTCTCTAGCGGCAATCCTCTCAGTCCTGCCGCGCTGGATGATATCAGGCGACTTCAGGAGAAGGGTATCTCGGCCTACTAATACTGTAAAAATAGATAAATCAGGTTGGAACTGTTCTCTCCGCATCTCTGTAAAACGGAGTAATAAAATAATAATCAAGCCAACTCAAGACGTGAAGATAATGGAATTACCCGCAGATCTGGAGATAACAATTGCAGCCGGAAGCCGGGGTGATAATATTCAGTATCCGGTCAATGAGACAATAACCATGCCGCTGGATGTTGATTATAGAGACCGGCAGGAATCTCACTGAGGGTGAATTGCTATTTCCCGGTTGGTATCCGGTCGTTTTCGCTTCAGGACTGCTCCAGTATACGCTCCGCGGTCCAGGAGTCGGTGATGAGAGTCAGATTTTTGCGGTCGATGGGTGCCCCGGGGTAGTCTCCGTTCAGCAGTCCGCGCAGAGCGGCCAGTTTCTGGTGCCCGCCGGCCACCAGGATGACCTCGGCGGCCTCTCTGATTTTCAGCGGTGAGATTGACAGTATGGTATCGTTCATCTCCTTGATGGCCTGCAGAAAGCCGGCCGGCAGGGGAGCATGACCGGTAGGGTAGAGCTTCATGGCTATCTCAGCCAGATTATCATAAAATTCCGGGTTTTTAGCCTGCCAGTCGATGATCTGGCGGATGGCCTCCGAACGGACGTCCATCTGAAGCTGGTCGAGGTTGCGAAAATAATGCGAGCGGGTATTGAGCTGTCCGAGGCCGATAAGGGCGATATCCAGGTCGAGCCCGTGAACGCTCTCTGCGGTTGAAGCAGATGGATAAGCCGGCACAGGCCCGGTGACATAGGTGATATTGCGGCGGGGGATTTTCAGGGCGGCTGCCAGGGCAAAAACATTGGCATCGGCATCGAAGTCGCGGGCGCTGAAATTACCCGGACTCCACTGCCCGACGT
>DAOUFH010000261.1:0-4608 GCA_034429955.1 Dehalococcoidales bacterium | reverse complement strand
GGAGGAATATGAGGATTGCTTTCCTGTTCAGCCTTATGCTGCTCTAAATAGGCGATTTTTTGCTGCATCTTCACAATCCGGTGAGCCAGTAACTCCTGTACCTCTGACTTGGAAAGGCTCCGCATAAAGAACACACCTATATCAAAGGAGTAAAGCGTATCATCATCCTCTGACCATAATTCCCGCAGCAGCCGGTAAAACTCATGACGCCCGGTCTCCGTTATCTGGTAGACGATACGAGACGGTCTATTGCCCTGGCGTGTTTCTTCTATAATTTCAACCGACTTATCTTCGGCCAGTTTTGACAGAGCAAAATATATTGAGCCGAACTTGATATCCGTCCAGTCTCCCATATGGTCTTCGATAATCTGCTTAATTTCATATCCATGCATCGGATGTCTGGTCAAAATGCCTAGTATTACCAATCGAATATTGGCCATTTTACAAATCACCTTTAATAATATATACAAGTTTGTATACTAAACATTATATACAAGCTTGTATATAATATCAAGCCCTTTGCCGGCTGACAGTTATTTACCGCACGTCTTTAGGCTATGACTGTAATAACTGCACTTCCGAAAAAGCACTTCTGAAAAAGTAAGCCTTTTGACTGAAATTCAGTTATAATAAGTTAATCTCATAAAATACCGGTGTTGATGATGTTCATTGCTGATTTTCATATTCACTCCAAATACTCCCGGGCCACCAGTAAAGAGTGCATACCTGAAATGCTGGATTTGTGGGCACGCAAGAAGGGGCTCACGCTGGTAGGAACGGGGGATTTTACCCATCCGGCCTGGCGAGAAGAACTAAAGGAAAAGCTGGTTCCGGCTGAAGAAGGACTGTATACCCTCAAAAATGATTTTCGCCGGGAGGATAACCCGGCTGGCGAAAATTCCAGTCCCAGATTCATTGTCTCCGGCGAAATCAGCTCTATCTACAAAAAGAACGGTAAAGTAAGAAAAGTTCATAATCTCATCCTGCTCCCCGGTTTAGAAGCGGCTGAAGCCTTAGCGCACCGTCTGGAAGCCATCGGCAATCTGCATTCCGACGGCAGGCCTATCCTGGGCCTTGACAGCAGAGACCTGCTGGAAATCACTCTGGAAGTCTGTCATGAAGCCATATTCATTCCTGCTCATATCTGGACGCCCCATTTCTCTTTATTTGGGGCCTATTCGGGCTTTGACACCATCCAGGAGTGCTTCGAGGATTTAACAGTTTATATCCATGCCCTCGAAACCGGCCTTTCCTCAGACCCTCCCATGAATTGGCGGCTTTCGGCGTTGGACAGATTCACACTGATCTCCAACTCCGACGCCCATTCTCCGGAGAATCTGGCCAGGGAAGCCAATCTCTTTAATACGGAACTGGCTTATCCGCACATCGCTCAGGCGCTACAAAACCGCACCGCGAAGGAATTTTGCGGTACGATTGAATTCTTCCCCGAAGAAGGGAAATACCACTATGACGGGCATCGCAACTGTAAAGTATGCTGCGCGCCAGCGGAGACCAGAGCGGCGGCAGGTATCTGTCCTGTCTGTGGCGGCAAACTTACGGTAGGAGTGCTGCATCGGGTAGAGGCCCTGGCTGACCGGGAAGAGAAATTTATTCCTCCACAGGCCCCACACTATGAGAGTCTCGTCCCTCTGCGCGAAGTGATTGCGGCCTCAACCGGGCTTACTACAGCCAGTATGAAGGTCAAAGAAAAGTATGCAGACCTGCTCTGTAATCTGGGACCGGAGCTTTTTATCCTCCGCGAAGCGCCGCTCAGCGATATAGCTCTGAAGGCCGGCCCACTGGTAGCTGAAGGCATTCGCCGTTTAAGGCTGGGTGAAGTGGAAGTCGCACCCGGTTACGATGGGGAGTATGGAAAAATTAAAATCCTGGATAAAGCTGCAATCGACCTGATTTCCGGACAGTTAGGCTTTTTTGATAAAAAGGAGAATAAGACCAGCCGGACGAAAGCCAGGCAAACTCCCCAAAGTCTGGCTACTGAAGCTCCGGTACCGCCCCCGGATACCCGGCTGACGGAAGCAGCCCCGGGCACCCAGGCAGGCGATCCGGATCCGTTCGACGGTTTAAACCGGGAACAGCGGGAAGCCGTTTCCGCCTCCGACCCCGTCATTGCGGTAGTGGCCGGCCCCGGAACGGGGAAAACCCGTACGCTGGTAAGCCGGATCACCTATCTGATACAGAAATGCGGCGTATCTCCCTCTCAGATAACTGCCGTAACCTTTACCAACCGGGCAGCGCGTGAAATGCGCACTCGTCTGACCGGGCATTGCGGTGACCGGGGAGCGCTGCAAGAGATGACTATCGGCACATTCCACTCCATCTGCTTACAAATTATTGCCGGGCAGAAGGGCCAATCAGCCAGGGCAGTCATTGACGAATACGCTGCGCTTTCTATCGTTGAAGACATCTTAAAAAGCCTCAATCTGAAAAATTCTCCCAGGGAAGTGCTAAAAAGTATCTCTCTAATAAAAAGCGGCGCGCCGCCCTCAGGGGAAAAGACCGTCGTCCAGCCTGTATACGATTTGTATTGCGCTCAGCTTGAGCGGTACGGTGTTTTAGACTACGACGATATCCTCCTGGACATGCTCCGGATGCTGGAAGAAAGGAACAACGGCAACCTGGAGAATCAAATCCCGGTAAACTCCTTTAACCATCTTCTGGTGGATGAGTTCCAGGATATCAACCCGACTCAATACCGCCTGATTAAAGCCTGGGGACAAAACAGCGCGGGTATTTTTGTAATCGGAGACCCCGACCAGTCTATTTATGGTTTCAGAGGCTCGGATGCTCGCTGCTTTCAACGCCTGGTTGAGGACTTTCCCCAGGCACGGCAATTCCGGCTCACTATCAATTACCGCTCGACTCCCGAGATTATCCGCTGTGCCCAGTCGGTGATCTCTCAGCAAGACGGTGGCACCGGACAGGCTCTTGATACCCACAGAGAAAGCCAGGCTAAAGTACGTCTGCTGGAAGCGGCTAATGAGTTTTCTGAAGCGCTGTTTGTGACCAAGGAGATTAACCGCATGGTTGGCGGCATCGACATGCTGGACGCACAGAGGCCCGCCCCAATCCGGAAAAGGCCTGTCTCAGGGGCTGCGAGAGGCTTTTCCGATATCGCCGTTTTATATCGGACCAATCACCAGGCAAAAATTCTGGAGCAATGCTTTTTGAAGGAAGGCATCCCGTATATCGTCGCCGGACGGGACGATTTTCTGGCCGACCGGGAGGTCCGCAAAACAGTAGCCTTTTTCCGTTTTATGCTGAATCCTGCAGATATTGTTTCCCTGGGGCTGTGTCTGAAAACATTGGAGGTCTGTCAGTCAGACCTTTTACCGGAGATTCTTGAAGAATACACTGTATCCGCCCAAAATGCAGCCTCCCTGGCAGAGATTATGACCAGGCACCTATCCGCCAATCCTCAAAAATTTTTAGAATTGCTCCGTAAATACGCACCGCTGGTCCGCCGGGAGAAACCGCAGCAGTTGATCGAAGCGTGGATAAACGACAACCGTCTTGAGGATATCCAGAGTATGGCACTACTACTGAATATGGCTGTTCTGCACGCAGAGATGCCTGCTTTCCTGCAAAACCTTTTGCTCGGTCGTGAAAGCGATGTGCGGCGTAGCAGCGGTAAGAGTTATTCTCCGGAGGCGGTCTCGCTCCTGACCCTGCACGGGGCCAAAGGGCTTGAATTTCCTGTCGTGTTTCTGTGCGGCCTAAAAGACGGCCTTATTCCTTTAAAGAATCGTAATGAGGTTGATAATTTGGACGAGGAAAGGCGACTTTTTTATGTCGGCATGACCAGGGCGCAGGATGAGCTTATACTGCTGAGTCCCGGTGTAGCGTCGCCTTTTCTCTCCGATATTCCGGCAGACTCTATTTCAACAGGAAAGGCCGGGGAACACCGCCAGGCAGCGTATGTTGAGCAGCTTAGCCTGTTTAATACGTAGCCAGGGTTAAATCACGGCCAGTAATTCTAATAGTGATACTATATACCTTGGAATTGTGACCCCGGAATCTTAAATATCTATTTAAATTTGTTATTAACCAGGAAGGGCGGGCATTTTGATTATTCTGCTTAACGGTACTTCATCGGCAGGCAAGACGACCATCGCCAGGATAATGCAGGAGAAATATCCCGGCGTATTGCTACTTTATGGTGTTGACATTATGGTACAGATGGCCTTTCCCGCTAAATGTGACTTTCCGCCGTATGATGAGAAGGCCATCAGGTTAGAAACTCGCAATATAGACGGACAACCATATGCCAGGCTGATAGTCTCACCCTATATGTACCCGGTTTACAAGACTGCCGTGCGGTTTTACAAAATGCTTTCAGTACAGGGCTATAACGTCATTGTGGACGAGTTGCTGTTCGATCGTAATAGAATAACGCCGTATTTCGAGATTCTGTCCGGCGAAACGGTCTATTTCATCGGTATCAAACCATCCAAAGATGAGGTTATCCGGCGCGAAAAAGAGCGCGGCGACCGCATAGCGGGACTCGCCGCCGGACTGTACGACGAAGTATACAACCCCCTCTTCACTTATGACTTAGTGCTCGATACGGGGAAATTGACTGCAACAGAG
>DAOUFH010000260.1:0-5866 GCA_034429955.1 Dehalococcoidales bacterium | reverse complement strand
AGGGGCCCGGCCGGTTTACGCTCCCCGGGATGAACCCTGGAATATGCGCTCAGCCATGGTCAGCGACCCGGAAGGCAATCTCATCGAAATATTTGCCGTCAATAGAGGCTAAATCGCCGGGAAGCTGAGATTCTTTGTCAGCTTTCACTTTCCGGCTTAACCACGGATTGGGCCGCAGAGACATTTTTGGAGCGGGTCTTGATCATCAGCAGATGGATTGTGACGCCAGTGCCTACCGCAGCCAGTACCAGGCGCAATATCAGAGAGTCGGTCGCCCAGGCCATAGTCACGCCCAGCACCATCCAGAGCAGGCTCAGACTTAACACCTTTTGTTTGACGGTTATACCCCGCCCTTCCAGGTAGTTACGTAAAAAACTGCCGCACAGGCGATTGTTAAGGAGCAGATTGTACATCCGCCGGGAGCTGCGGATGTAACAAAAAGCCGCCAGCAACAAAAATGGAGTGGTCGGCAGGACCGGCAGGAAGATTCCGATTATTCCTGCCGCTACCGACAGCGTACCGGCTATAAGTAACAGGTAACGAATCAGGTGACTTTTGCTCATATTTTTATTTTAGACCAAAGATGCTGCCGCTGCTATGACCTCTTACATAATTTCAGGGATTCCCTGTATAATAGAACAAATATTGAAAGTTTTCAGGGAGCAAAGCTTGTCTGAAGCGAGGAATAACTCAAAAAATCCTGAACCTTTGCCGGGGTTGTTTAAAGTAACCAGAGCACAGGCCGGACCTGTAATGGAAGTACTATCCAGGGCTTTTATGACCTATCCCATGATGTTGCATTACTATCCGGATGAACTCAAACGCCTGACTATTCTGCGCAGTATGATGGCTGTGCCCGTTTATACCTGCCTGGCCAAAGGTGCGATTTATGCGCCCACCGAGAAGCTGGAGGGTATAGCTATCTGGAGCGATGGGGACGATTATCCGGTCGGAGGCTGGCGGCTATTGCGTACAGTGCCCTTGCCCTACCTGTGGGGCTTTATGCGAAACGGCGGCTCCCGTATGCAGAATATGGACCGTTTTATCACTCAGATTCATAAAAAGCTGGTGCCGCAGAGACATTATTATCTGGAAGTGCTGGGAGTCGACCCGCTGCATCAGAAAAAAGGCTATTCCAGCCTTCTGATTAAACCCATGCTGGAGCAACTGGAAAAACAAAATCTGGACTGTTTCCTGGAGACCCAGGACCCCGCCGACGTAGCCATCTACCGGCACTTCGGCTTCGAGACAATCGATGAGTCACCGGTGCCGGGCACTCCGTTGACCAGCTGGGCTATGTTGAAAAAGGCTTAAACTAAACTTGTAATTGACCTTACGAGACCGATTTCCCATTATTTCCCTGATATCGTATTCACCGGTTGTATAAATACAGCTAAAGGAGTCCTATCATGGGTAAATATGATAAACTGGTCGTCAATCCCCCGCACATTCAAATCAAGGCCGATGAGGACGGCCGGGTGGTCTTTAACGGTCTTTTTCTGCGTTATCCGCAGCTGGGTTACAACATGTCGCTGGGTTTTCAGTTCGTTAAAAAGCCTTTCATCTCCAACAACCCGCTCCACAGGCATAATTTCCAGGAATTTCTGGCCTGGTACGGAGGCAATCCGGACGACCCCGAAGATTTCGGCGCTGAAGTGGTAATTTACCTGGGAGAGGAACAGGAAAAGTATGTCTTTACCCGTCCGACCCTGATTAATTTACCGGCAGGTTTCCCTCACTGTCCGCTGGTGATTACCAGGGTTGACCGTCCTATTGTTCAAATAGAGATTATGTTAACCGGCGAAGGCGGCACCCGTGAAAAGCTCTTGCAAAAAGACCCGCTATATGAAAAAATCGTGGCCGGAGACCCCTCACATCTGAAGTAAAAACGCCATTACTCGGGAGGTACCCTATGCCGTCAGAACACGTTCCAACCCGCTCCGAAGCCTTAGCGTTGCTCCTGGAATTCAACCGCAGTGACAGTCTGCTCCAGCATGCCTACTCGGTAGAAGCCGCCATGCGCTACATTGCCAGCACTCTGGGAGAGGACTCTGAAAAATGGGGCATTATCGGCCTGGTACATGATCTGGACTATGAAAAATACCCGCAAGAGCACTGTCACAAGACCCGTGAGATTTTAAGCGAACGCGGCTGGCCGGCTGAATATATCCGGGCGGTTATTGCCCATGGCTACGGTATCTGCAACGATATAGAACCTCAAAGCAGACTGGAGAAAGTGCTCTATACCATAGATGAATTGACCGGACTGATTAAAGCGGTGGCTTTAATGCGGCCCTCCCGCAGCCTCTCCGACCTGGAAGTGAAATCCGTGATGAAAAAATGGAAGGACAAAACCTTTGCCGCCGGCGTTAACCGCGAAATCATAGAGAAAGGCGCAACGCTGCTGGGTATGGAACTGACGGAGCTGATCAGCCTGACCATCGCCGGTATGCGGGAAGCCTCTGCCGAAATAGGGTTATAATCATAGAAAAGGCTTTTTGACTTTTTATTGAATCGAGGAGATATCATTGTCATTTGAATTAATAGTTACCCATCCGGGCAGCGCCCATTTCGATGAGGTCACAGCCATCAGCCTGCTGACCGCTGTTTATCCTCGCACTGAATTTAAAATCGAACGCAGACCGCCCACGGTGGCAGAGCTGGAAAACCCGGATATCTGGGTTATCGATACCGGCCACCGGCTGGAGCCGGAGAAGCATAACTTCGACCATCACCAGTCGCTGGAATGCCCGGCCTCATTTGTGCTGATGGCCGACTATCTAAAACTGACCGACTCACTGTCGCTGCTGCCCTGGTGGAATTTCAAAGACTATGTCGACCGGGAGGGGCCCTTCAAAGCTTCACAGCGTTTCCAGGCCGGCGATGACCTGGTGAACCGCAATCCGGTGGAGGATTGGCTGACGGGTTATTTCGCAGATGACCCGCAGGGCTCAATAGCAGTCCTGAAAGACTTTGGAGCAAATCTAATCAGTCAGGCCCGAACTCTCAAAACCCAGATCGAGACCCTGAAAAAAGCCCGGAAACTGGTCATCAAAGGCGTACCAGCCATCATCAGCCGGACCAGGGAATCCTTCGGACTGGAGGAATTCAGAAGGCTGGAGCCGGACCCGCCGGCTATCGTGATATCCCTGGACAGACGCAGCGATGGCTGGCGGCTGTTCAGGTACGATGACACACCCGTAGACTTCCGCAAAATAGCCGGGGATGACCGGGTGGAATTCGCCCATATGAGCGGTTTCCTGGCCAAGACCAGAGAACCAATCAGCGAAGCGGAACTTGTCGAGCTTATCGGGAGGGCAATCACCGGATGAACGATAATCAAGCCATGTTCGATAAAAGAATCTTGTTTGAGCTGGCGCGTCGCCGGATGCCCTACGGCAAATATAAAGACCGCCTGCTATGCGATTTGCCCGAACCCTATCTGGTCTGGTTCGCCGGCCAGGGTTTCCCCCAGGGTGAATTAGGCGTACTGCTCAGAACCCTTTACGAAATCAAAGTCAACGGGCTGGAAGGTCTGTTAAAACCGCTGAAGCACAATCCCTCAAATCAACCCAAAGGCCAATCCGGAACTTAGTCTTTAAGCTCCTGCCGGCAATCCGTAACCCGGGCAGAACCACTGAAAAGTCGTTTAGCCGCAAGGCAGCTATGGAGCGGCTACCGGCCCGGTATAGGCGCTGGTTAAAATGCCGGAATAGGCGCCCGAGCCGGTTACTACCACCCTGATATAGTAGTTCAAGTCCCCGGCAACAAGAATATAGCTGCCGGCAGTAGCTCCAGCGATATTTTCATAGGTTCCGTCGGATGTCGTCCCGCGCTGCCATTGATAGGTCACAGTGGCCCCGGACGGAGAGACCGTCCCGGCGGTTAAAGTCTGCCCGACCTGGGGAGTGCCGCTGATCGCACCGATAGCAGTTATCGCCGTATTGCCTGCGCCTATTCTGGCAGGGGTGGGATCGCTGATAACTGTACCGGTATAAGCACCGCTGCCGGTTACCACTACCCGGACATAGCGGTAGCTGTATTGCCAGTTAATGATATAGTAAGTGCTGGAAGTGGCGCCGGGTATATCTTCATAGCTGGACGGAACATAATTAGTATCCGAGACCTGCCATTGATAGGTCACCGTAGCTCCCAGCGGAGTAACCGTCCCGGCAGTCAGGGTTTGACCGGGCATGGTAGTGCCTATGACAGGAGAAATACCGGTGATTACACCTGCTGACACCGGCCCGCTATAAGCGCTGGTTACACTGCCGGAGTAGCTGCCCGAACCGGTAGCCACCACTTTAATGTATTTGTTGTAATCATCCGCGGTCAGAGTATAGCTGGAGGCCGTCGCCCCGGAGATATCCAGATAGGTTCCTCCGGACGTAGCGGAACTCTGCCATTGATAGGTGGCGGTAGCGCCGGAGGGAGACAGAGCACCCGCCGTCAAAGTCTGACCGACCTGGGCTGTACCGCTGATAGGGCCAATCGAGCTGAGCGGAGTGACACTGCCGCTGGAGACCGGTCCGGTATAGGTACTGGTCACGCTGCCGGAGTAGCTGCCGTAACCGGTGGCTACGACTCTGAAATAATAACCTTCATCGGCCGCAGTCAGAACATACGTCGAGGTAGTTTGACCTGGGATATCGGTATAGCTGCCACCGGCTGTGGCGCTACGCTGCCACTGGTAGGTGGCGGTAGCACCGGAAGGCGTCAGTGTCCCGGCTGTTAAAGTTTGCCCTACTACAGTGGAACCACTGATCGGGCCGATATTAGTAAGTGGTATGGCAAGCACAGGCCCGAAAGCACTGCTGGTCACACTACCGGAGTAAGCGCCTGAACCGGTAGCCACCACCTGGATATAATATCCGTAATCGCTCTCACTCAAAGTATAACTGCTGTATACGGCCCCGGCGATTATCTCATAACTACCGCCTGCGGTAAACGCTCTTTGCCACTGGTAGGTCGCCGAAGCGCCTGACGGTGTTAAGGCTCCGGCATTCAAAGTTGAACCGACCTGAGCCGTTCCGTTAATAGCTCCGATGGCGGTTATTTCCGTAGAAGAACCGACTACTCTGCTGGCGGTAGGATCACTGGTCACCGAACCGGTGTAAGCACCGGTACCGGTTACTATCACCCGCAGATAACGATAGCTGTCTGATCCGGTGGGAATATAGTTTTTCAGGATACCTTCAGCTATATTTTCATAGGTAGCTCCGCTGCCGGTATCGGACCTCTGCCACTGATAGGTCACCGTGGCACCCAGCGGTGTAACCGTGCCGGCGGTCAGTGTCTGAACCGCCACGGTAGTACCGATAATCGGTGAGATACCGGTAATTACACCTGCTGTCACCGGCCCGCTATAAGTACTGGTCACGCTGCCGGAGTAGCTGCCCGAACCCGTAGCCACCACTTTAATGTATTTGTTGTAATCATCCTCATTCAGGGTATAAGTAGCAGCCGTAGCGCCGGAGATAGCCTCATAAATACCGTCAAAGGTGTCACTGCGCTGCCATTGATAAGTCACAGTGGCACCGGAAGGAGTCACTGCTCCGGCGGTCAGAGTCTGAGAGACCTGGACAGTGCCGATAATCGGAGCGATCGCAGTGACGGGAGTGGCACTGCCGCTGCCGACCGGGCCGGACTGAGCGCTGGTCACCGTGCCGGTATAGCTACCGGTACCGATAGCCGTTACTTTAATGTACTTATCCAGGTCAGCTGCAGTCAGAGTATAGGTGCCGGAGGTCGCTCCCGGGATATTTTCATAAGTTCCGCCCGGGGTATCGCATCTCAACCATTGATAGGTCGCAGTAGCGCCGGAAGGTGTCAAAGATCCGGCGGTCAGGGGCTGTCCCACCAGAGT
>DAOUFH010000259.1:0-1640 GCA_034429955.1 Dehalococcoidales bacterium | reverse complement strand
CCTCACCGGAGGTCAACTCATTGGTGGGCACCAGTTCGGGTGTAAAATAACCGACTTCGTCGGTATCGAAGACCTTGCCGGTGGACTTGATGCGGATCTTCAGGCCTTTGGTCAGCCTGCCGGAAAAAACACGGATATGCGGGATAACCCCGCGGTAAGAGTCGTAGTAAGAATCGAAGATCAGGCACTGTAAAGGCTCATTGTCCTTGAGAGGCGGATGAGGTATGCGGTCAATCACTGCCTGTAGCAGCTCCGGAACCCCCTGTCCGGTCTTGCCGGAAACCATTAGCACGGCATCAGCGGGTAGTCCCAGCATCTCTTCTATCTGCACTTTGCAGTCGTCGACCATGGCATTGGGCAGATCGATTTTGTTAACCACGGGAATGATTTCCAGCCCGGCATCGATGGCCAGGTAAGCGTTGGCAATAGTCTGGGCCTCGACTCCCTGGGTAGCATCCACCAGCAGAATGGCTCCTTCACAGGCTTTCAGACTGCGGGAGACCTCGTAGTTAAAGTCGACATGGCCAGGGGTATCGATAAGGTTAAGGATGTATTCCTGGTTGTCCTTGCCCTTGTAAGGAATCCTGACCGATTTGGCCTTGATGGTGATGCCGCGCTCCTTCTCCAGTTCCATATTATCCAGGACCTGTTCGTTGTTGGTGGTATGCAGCACTCCCGTCAATTCCAAAATGCGGTCGGCCAGGGTGGACTTGCCGTGGTCTATATGCGCGATAATGCAAAAATTACGTATATTTTTCATCTGTCAGTTGAATATTAGCATGCGGACAGGGCAGAGGCAAGAACAGCCTACCGGTATTTACGGAGAGCCTTCAGCCGGTCTGGGAAACCGGCTGTTTAGCTGTAATCTTTAGTTTCAGCCTGTAATTTTTTGATCTCCCGGGGTGTCAGTTTCCGGGGTGGTTGGTTGGAGTCACAGCAACCGCTTCCAGCGGTACGTTTAACGGGAGCTCAGCCCATATCAATTTCTCCTGGACAGCCTGAACGGCATCGGTTTGTAGTTTCTTTATCATTCTAACATTTTTGGCCGGTTTCAGTCGCCCTGAAATTGTATTATGATTAATAAAACAGCCAGCCCGGCCGGGAGTTAAGAGTATGGACAGTACAGTAGAGTTGACCGTCAATAAGGTACCCATAGTCACCATCAACTTTGTGAAGACTTTTGTGGAACATACCGTCGTGGGCATGCTGGCAGGCCTGCGCGATACCGGAGAAGTAGCGGACCTGGACCTGGAGATAAAAAATGAAGCTGTCGGCATCCTTATCAACGGACGGGATATTCCGCTCAATGAATTTGCCACCAAAATCATCATTTCGACTCTGGAAGGCCTGTTGAAACCCTGTAAAGGCGTCACCCTGCCCATTCAAGAGCTGCAATTGCATATCAAACGCAGCTAACCGGTGCAGCCTGCCCCCAACTATAAATTAAAACTGAAAACTTATTACTTATAACTCTATTGTTTTTGCCCCTTTACTCTGCTATCCTTTTAGTCAATAGCGAGGGACGTCACAGATATGCCCAAATCCGAAAAGACCAGAATAACTTATATCTGCCAGGAATGCGGCAAGGAGAGCCTCAAATGGCTGGGTCGCTGTCCCGATTGCCAGGCCTGGAACTCTTT
>DAOUFH010000258.1:0-15095 GCA_034429955.1 Dehalococcoidales bacterium | reverse complement strand
TCCATAAGGGCCAACATCTCAAAAGTGATTGGCTGATTATGTTAAATTCTTTATTCTTATTTTATTTTGTTTGTTCTTACACATGAAATAAATAAACCAAGCCGGTTTGAATTACAACTACATTCCCAATGAGGGCTGGACTGCAGGCACTTACGAATTCCAGCTTAATCTGAAGCTGGATGATAAACATTATGCCGGCAGTTCTGTCAAAACACTGGATGTTAATGGCGGAAGCCAAAATCCCGGCGGCAGCACTGCCGGAACAGGCGGTATAGGTCTCAATCCTTACCTGATCGCCGGCATCGCGGTTCTGGCAGTCGTGGTGATTGTCGTGGTGTTTTTATTAGTGAGGAAGCCCCGGAGGGGATAGATGAAGCGGGTGGTTCAAACCGTCGGCAGTTTTGTCGTCGGTTGTATTATAGTGCTTTTAACAACTGCTCCGGCGTATGGAGTAGGCAGTAGTTTTTTAGTACCGCTGACAATTACAAGCGTAGTTGCTAATAATATTGGACTTTATGGGGCTATGATTGCCTGGGAGACCAACAGCGCTGCAAGTTCCCAGGTCTTTTTTGACACTCAGTTTCATGACGGTATTGCCGATTATGTTTATCAAAGCGGCATCGATAGCACTCTGGTGACTAAACATAATGTTGGATTAACGGGACTAAGTAATTCCACTCTATACCACTATCGGGTGAGATCGGTAGTGAATGTGGACGGTATTGATAGAGTAGCTGTTTCAGACGATCGGGTTTTTCGTACCCTTACACCAATTCCGGCAACCGTTCCCGTAACCACATCTGTGAGTCCTCCAACTCAAACAGTGGCGACCTCTCCGAGTCCGCCAACCAGTCCTCCTCCGACCTCCGAAGCCCCTACAGGGGTTGTAGCAGGAGTGGAACGCGATATTGCGGTAATAAACAATCAACTGGCGCCGATAGCGCTGGATAGCAGCGGTAACAGGCTGAAAGTGACAGGTAATATGATAACTATTACTGAACTGCCAGATGCTCTGATATTGAATCTACCGGTTGCTTTACAGGCAGGACAGGTACTGGGTTCTTTCATGGATGCAGCCGGTCTGTTATTTCAAAACAACCGGTTGGAAATACCGGCTTCATCCTTGATAACCGGTGATGATTCGATATTACAGGTAATCGATGAAGAACATGACCTGGGTACCTTGCTTATTATTGAAACCGATGATGAGGTCGGCACAGGAGATAAGGCGATAGCGAAAATTCGCATGATCCGGACGGAGTCGGGATTTACCTATAAAAACTTTACTAAAGAAGATCCGGCTTTGGGTGAGGTGGGCAGTTCAATCAGTCTTGAGCTAAAAACAATACCCGTTAACGGCAAGGTTAAAGTGACTACCTCACTGGACATCAGTGAGGAGGCCGGATTGGCTTTCCAACTGGTAGGTGCGGCCGAAGGAATAGATGCTATAGCGGTGGCTTATACCATTAACGTGGAAAAAAACAATATTGAAAATGGTACCGATATAGCCAGTGCCGATATCACGATGATAGTAGGTGCGGATTGGGTAGCGCAGCACGGCGGGATAGAGTCAATCCGGATCTACCGTTATGCTCCTGAAACCGGAGATCAGGAGATACTGGAAACGGTCTTTGCAGGATACGATTATCAGGGACGAGCGATTTTTGAAGCTCATTCACCCGGGGGACTGTCTGTGTTCGCATTGATAGGACTGCCTGAATCTCGAATTTCAGAGTGGATATTCCTGGGAATAGTGCCGGGCGCGGCGGTGATAATTGCCATATGGATAATACTGGCTGTGAAGAGAAGACGGAGGAGGAATAAGGAGGAAAAGGCAAGTAGATAGAACTGGAATTTGATGTAGATATTGCCGTTTGAGCTGTCGGATAACTCGCTCAAAAGGAATTCCTGAACGAGCCATTTTATAAACGAGAAGGAATAAGCGCTTGGAGGCCTGTATTATTCAAATAGGTATTGGTTATCGCCGGTTATTAATATAACTTGAGGTTAAGTTAAGAATTGTATTGACAAGCGGCAGGTTGGTTCTTATACTATTGTTAATTAACCGGTTAGTTAAGAGATCGGTAGCTGCGGCAATTTAAAATAGCAATATTAAGGTGGGGGGAGAGTTGGAGAATTCTGAGACCAAAGAAGCCCGGGCACGAATTATTGAGGCCGCCATAAAGTTATTCTCGGAAAAGGGTTATGATGCCACCAGAGTGAGCGAAATCGCCGAATTAGCCCAGGTTAATAAGGCGCTGATTTACTACTATTTCAAGAACAAGGAAGAAGTAATTGACTATCTGGTCAATCATTTCATGGAGGATATTACCAAAATATCCATGGACTTTTTGGTTAAAGACATTGTTAGTATGATTAAAATGCGCAAACTGGACATTAAAAAAGACAGGCTGCAGTTTATCAATAATGCAGCTTTGAAAAGTTATCTGCAAAGCGTTAAAAAATATATGAACCAGGTTATTGAGCACGTTGTAGAATACCGGCAGATAATCAGAATACTGATGCTTGAATCCCTGAAAACCAGCAAACATCACAATGCTTTATTCAGATTTTTAGATATTATGAAAGAGGGTAATAATCCTGTATTTAAAACTATCTGGGATGCGGACCATGATTTCTCCTATTCAAAAGATACGATTTTATACAGGTTTTTCTTCATTATTTTGCCGTTAATGAGCTTTGCGGCCTATTATGACGATTATCGTGACATGAGTTCATTAAACAATGAAGAAATGAAAGAAAGTCTGTTGCACTTTTATGAGCTTCAGATATCAGCGTTGATATCCGGCACTGATGTATTGTTACCTAGCAAGATTTAAGACAGATGCGACTGAAAATGAATGGGAAATTTAGAGAAAAGGCTATAGGAAGGTCAACAATAAATATCAAGGAAGCTGGCTGGATTAGCAGAGCTTCGACAGAATAAAGTGTCGGCATTTTAGGGTTTCCGGAAACATAAATTGAGTTGTTGACCTGAAACCTTTAATTTGGAGGGTGTTTAACTAACCGGTTAGTTAAAAAATCCGGCTGTTAATCTGTAAATTAACTGCAAAGGGGGAGAGCTATGAACAAGGTACAAAACTTCGCGGTTGATCTGATCTTGCGGTATCTGGAATCTGATCCGCTAAAAAAATTACCGGCTGTGCTGGCTCTGGCAGATAAAATTGATGTCGGCCATATGCACGCCTTTAAAATTCAAAAGATGCGTGAAATATTACTGGATGAAAAAAGTGTCTGGAGAGATTTCATCGATAATATAGTAAAAAATACCGATAAACAGGTTATCCGTAAAGTGATAGATAATCTTTTCATCAAAGGCGTTCTGGAAGGTGAGCCCCGGGCCAGGGAAGTTGAGTCTAAATATAATTGCAACATACCCTGGGCTATCTTGATGGACCCGACCAGTGCCTGTAATCTGTCCTGCATCGGCTGCTGGGCCGCCCATTACGGTAATAAAAATAACCTGGATTGGGATACTATGAACTCAATCTGCCGTCAGGGTAAAGACCTAGGCTGCCATTTCTATGTATTTTCCGGCGGTGAACCTCTGGTCCGTAAAAAAGATCTTATCCGTCTGTGTGCTGCCAATCCGGACTGTTATTTCTTCAGTTTTACCAACGGTACGCTGGTGGATGATGAATTTTGTCAGGACTTGCTGAAGGTGGGCAATCTGTCGCTGGCCTTTTCAATCGAGGGAGATGAAGCTTCGACCGATATGCGGCGCGGTTCAGGCACTTACCGGAAAGTGATAAACGCCATGGATTTGATGCAGCGTTACCGGCTATTGTTTGGTTATTCAACCTGCTATCACCGCTATAATACCGATAGTGTCGGATCGGACGAATTCGTCGATGACATGATAGCTAAAGGCTGCCGTTTCGCCTGGAATTTTACCTATATTCCGGTGGGCAAGGATGCCCGCCCCGACTTGATAGCTACCCCGGAACAGCGGGCCTTTATGTATCGCCGGGTGCGCGAGATAAGGCAGACCAAACCAATCTTCGCTATGGATTTTTGGAATGACGGTGAATACATACACGGTTGCATCGCCGGCGGACGGCGCTATTTGCATATCAACGCCGCCGGTGATGTCGAACCCTGCGCTTTTGTGCACTATTCTAACCTCAATATCCATAACGTAACGCTCCTGGAGGCTTTGCAATCACCGCTTTTTTGGGCTTACCGCCAGGGCCAGCCTTTTAATCAGAATCATCTCAGACCCTGTCCCCTGCTGGATAATCCTCAGGCTCTGGTCGGGATGGTCCGGTCATCCGGAGCAGTCTCAACCGATATGGAATCGCCTGAGGAGGTGACAGATTTATGCGCCAAGACCGCGCCTGCGGCTGAGAAATGGGCTGCAACAGCCGATGCACTCTGGGAGGAACGGCTAAGGGAGAAGAATTCCGTCCCCTCAGTCAGCGGACGCCAGTCTTAACAGCTGAATATTAAACATACCGGTCTCTACCTTGCCTGAAGGCCGGGATGGTAATATTCAGTGTGTGAGTGTGATTTGTCAGAGAGGGGTACTTTTATTTATCATGAAAATAGCAACCCTGTTGACCGTTGCAGAACACGCTTTTAGGTGTGCCAATCACAGGCGAAAACGTTATTGAGAGGGGTGCTATTGTACTCTTATTCACGCACTGAAAATTTAAGTCTGAAAACGTATAAAGGGCGGCAGGCTGCGATTATCCGCCATGTGGTGGTCGCTGTGGTGGCGGTTTTTGTCATTTCCCTGGTGGTAGGTCTGACTGCCTCTACCGTCGGTGCGGTATCGGAAGTGGGCACTGAGGGGCAGTATCTGACGCTGGAGGATGACCTATCATATGTGCCGCAATCTGTACTGGACGATGCCAGAAGTCTGTCGCTTGAGCTGTTGGGTAAAAACGATGATAACTTCGTCAACGAATTACTTTCTTCATTCATCAAGTCCAGCGATAAAGATTTGGTTATCTTCTTTAATCCGGGCGGCTGGGGCTATAATGTACTGGAACAAACTCCCGGCTGGCAGAGTATTCTGGCAGGGATTCAGTCCGAACTGGGGATAGCCGATATCAATTCACTGGTGCTGACTTACCAGCGCACGGTAAATAGTATACAGGGACACCTGGGCGAACTGGTAGAAATGGTACGAGGTTATTCCTCCAAAGCTAAATCACTGGCCCAGCGCATACAGTTTTTAACCACGCATAACCCTCATTTAAAAGTCGTAATCGCCGCCGAAAGCATGGGCACTCTCATCAGCAGCAAAGTCATGGAGATACTGGCGGACAATGATCAGGTCTTCAGTATTCAGACCGGCCAACCTCCCTGGGACAGGCATGACTCCGATGCCAAAACACTGGTGATAAATGACAACGGCGATATTCCCGATTCCTTCAGTGAAGGCAATATCCCGGTTATCATCAAAGCCAATCTGGAAAAGCTGCTGCTCCTGCGCCGGGATGAAGATGATAACGGACAGATATTGGGTAACGTAGCCGCTCCGGGACATGATTATGCCTGGTATTATCCGTTGATATCTTCCGAGGTGAGCCTCTTCCTGGACCAAAACGTGGGACTGCCTATATACGGACGCTAGTCCGGTATAAAAAATCACCCCGCCGGCGGGGTGATTTAGATTGGTTCTATAATCCGTCCCAGCGTTTAAAAAGGTTGTGTTCTATATTGAAGATATCCAGCATCTTGCCGACTGTATGATTTACGATATCGTCCAGGCTTCTGGGCCGGATATAAAAGGCCGGTACGGGAGGCATAATAATCCCTCCCATTTCTGCCAGTCTTTCCATCGTTTTCAGATGTCCCAGATGCAGAGGTGTTTCACGTACAGCCAGCACCAGCGTCCGGCGTTCTTTCAGTGTAACATCGGCAGACCTGACCAGCAGATTTTCATTGTAAGAGTTGGCTATGGCCGACATTGATTTGATAGTGCAGGGTGCTACTATCATCCCGTCCCGCTTGAAGGAACCGCTGGAAATCCGGGCGGTGACATCTTTGATATCATAGTTGTAATTAGCCAGCTTGCGGATGTCTTCGACTGTCCGGTCGGTTTCGTATTTTATAGTTTTCTCACCCACTTCAGAGATAACCAGATGCGTTTCCACCTGCGGGGTTTTGGAGAGCACCTCCAGCAAACGGATGCCGTATATCACACCCGTAGAGCCGGTGATGCCGATGACTAAAACCATATTTTGAAAACCTCCTTGCAAGCGGCCGTTTACATTCTACTGTTATCAGTCAGCAGGTCTAAAATCCGTACTTTTTCCAGACCTCCAGAGCTTTGGCCTGAATTTCGGGAGAATAGGAGTCATTGAAACAGATCCTGTTGGGCAAGTCCTCTTTTTTCCAGTCCAGCGGCCAGGTGCAATCAAAATAGGCTTTGGCGCCCAGCTTGCGGTTCTGTTCGTCTTTGTTCAGCCAGGGAGCGATACGGATAATGCTGGCATTATCAATTTTGACGATACCTCTGGATGGATGGCACTTGGTGACCAGGGCATGGAAGACTTCGTTCAAATTAAAGGGGTCGATATCATCTTCGACTATTATAATGTAGGGGGTTTCGTGGCCGATGCTGGCCTGGGCCCAGATAGTATGGGCGATATCTTCAGCTACGCCCGGATAACGGGCTTTGGTTACGGCTACGATAGCCAGCATATGGGTGGTCTCCAGCGGCACGAAAACATCACTGACCGGTTTTCTTTGGGCTTTCAGGGCGTCCATGATCTCAGCGGCTTTGGTCAGAGAAAAGACGGCATTGTCATCCACCGGAATGCCGGGACAGCAGGAGGTCAGGATAGGATTATTGCGGTGGGTAATGGCTTTGACCCGGATTACTTCGCGCGGTTCGACGTTACTGCACATATAACCGGTGAATTCGCCGAAGGGGCCTTCATTTTTCAGGTCGTTGGGCCTGATTTCACCTTCGATAACGATCTCCGCATTGGCGGGCACTTCCAGGTCGACAGTTTCACATTTAATCAGCTCGACCGGCTCGCCTCTGAGACCTCCGGCCACATCGACTTCGGAAATCTCGGGCGGAATGGGGCTGGCGGCGCACATGGTTAGAATGGGGTCGACTCCCATCACGATGGCTACCTCCATGGCTTTACCTTTAGGCAGATAGCCCTGGGAATACATCATCCAGAGGTGCTTGCCCAGTGAAGCCTGCAGGATGCCCAGTGAATGGCTGTCGTGCACCATGTTGCGGTACATACCCCAGTTGACCCAGCCGCTCTGGATATCTTTGGTGATAACCAGATGCCAGGTGCCCATGTAACGGCCTCCGTCGCCGTTATGCAGCATGGGTACCGGGAATTCCAGCAGGTCGGCGTCTTTACCGATGTGAATATTTTCTTTGCAGGGGCCGCTGCCGACCGTAACCGGTTTAATCAGTTTCTTTTTACGCTCGATATATTGAGATATCAGTTCCCGCGGATGAGTATCCGGAGCCATATCCATCATAATTGCCATTCTCTTCCAACTGGCTGCCAGGTTGCCTATCAACCGGTAGCCTTCCGGATAGCCTTTCAGTTTTTGGAAAAAGGGAGCTGGCAGACCTTTCTCGGCTGACCGCCGGAGAATGGCTCCCGCCTCGTAGTTCCAATCGATTTCTTCCTTGATCTGAATGGCTTCGCCGGCCTGTTCCAGCCTGGCAATGTATTCCCTGATGTCTTTAAACGGCACTTTAAACTCTCCCAACCCGGATGATGCGCAAAGCACAAAACCCGCAATTTTATTCTATCTATACAATATTTACATAGATGGTCTTTACCTGACAATGACTCAAGTCACACGCGGAAAGCTTACCCGGGGGTTATTCGCCAGCCGGCTCCAGGCTTTTCAGCAGCCTGGCAACCGCCAGCCTGGCATTCTGAACAAGCGCGTCGATTTGAGCAGAGGTGATTTCATCCAGATGAATTCCGGCAATTACACAGGTGGTTTTATGAGTGGACTTGCAGATATCATGAGCCGCCAGATGGGCGATAATGTCATCCTTGTGTCCGAAACAGGTGACTGTCGAGACGGACGCCTGACGGCTCTTGTCATCATATTCACCTAAAGCCACAGCGCCGATATGGACGTTCCGGTTGAAGATTTGTACTACGATACCTGCGCCCATAAAGGAGGCCTGCAAATTGACCAGAGTATCAGTTTCACCAACTTTAATTTGATATTCCATGCCGGTAACAGTTTCCCATTTTTGCCTATTATTAAATTGCAGCTGATTATATCTTACATCGTAGCTGCTATTATTTCTTGTTCTTATGGGACAGGCCGATAAGAATGTAAACTGCCGGTTTAATCGCTGATTATATTTAACCTGATCAAATAATCGGGTAACAGTCATGGGGTTTACATAACTGCAATTGAATTTCGCTGCCCGGATATGGTTGAATGAAGGTAAGGCCGTTAATAATCCGGAGAAGAGCAGCCTGCAGATGCAATCAGGCCGCAGTCAGGGATATGCCGTTCAAAAAGAGAAGATACCGTAGTATCAAAGAATTTTGCAGCGATGTAGGCTTTGTGCTTAAAAACAGCCGTCGCCTTAAAAAGCTGAATGCTCAAAAACCGGTATCGCCGGCTTTTCAGGAGAGATTGATGCTGGCGGTCACCGGCGTTAACGGCTGCCGCTATTGTTCGTATTTTCACAGCCGACAGGCCTTGAAAAGCGGGGTCAGCGATACGGAAATCAATAATTTGCTGGCGGGAGACTTTAAATCCTTTGATCAGGATGAAGGTGTGGCCTTATTATATGCACAGCACTGGGCGGAGTCTAACGGCAGACCTGACGCCGAGGCTGTGGCCAGGTTAAGGCAGAACTATGGAGACGAGAAGGCTGAAGTCATCAATATAATGCTCCGTATGATACGTCTGGGCAATCTGTCAGGTAATACTTTTGACTATCTGATTAACCGTCTGACCTTCGGAAAGTTCCAGGGGTAGCCTGCAACTGGTCTATGTTAAGTTTGCAGCTGTGATTTAACATAAAAAGCGATAAGACAACATTATTAGACAGGAGGTTAATTATGCCCGAATTCGGTTCTCCCTTTTCCGGACTTAAAAACGACCGGAAACTTACCCATGATGAGTTGATAAGAGCGATCAGATTTATGGTAGCCGCTGAATATGAAGCCATACAGTTGTATATGCAGCTGGCTGAATCAACCGATAACCGTCTGGCGGCAGATGTACTTAAGGATATCGCCGATGAAGAAAGGGTCCATGCCGGCGAATTTCTGAGGTTACTGAGAGAGTTGGCCCCGGAAGAAGAAAAGTTTTATGCCGAGGGCGCCGGGGAAGTGGAAGAAGAAATAGCTAAACTGAAGCAATAAATATCAAGGTTACAGACAAACAGGCCGGATAATCCGGCCTGTTTGTTGTTGAAAACGTCCGGGGTCGCTATAAAGGAGAGAATAATACAGCCGGCCCCGGCGGACGGGGTTAAACTTACCTTGCTATAATTTTTAGCGTCTTAAGCTGGCCTCTAGCCAACCACCTGACCCAGGAAAAACGGCCAAACTACGATGCCCAGGATAATTTTCCACCAGACCAGATTGGCAAATGAGATGGTGAATAACCAGCCTGCAAACCAGAATGTCGCACCGATGCCGGCGGCTGTACTTCCTCTGCGTCCTTCCATTTCTACTCCTCCTAAATACTGCTTTTTTCTCTGCGGTTGAATAAACTGTTTCCTTAAAGACGGATCAAAAAACTGCCTGTCTGCCTGTCATTTACCAAATTTATAATTATAGAGTACCGCTTTCTCAATCCTTTATGACCGGAAATGCGGACAGTTTTTATACTGCCCATAAGACCAGGGTGACGATCCCTGAAAAGCCTGCTTACCGGGGCCGGTTCAGAGGCTATTCTGTCGAATAGTCTCATCAATCAGTTGCTGACCGGATAACAAATGTACATAGACGATATTATAGTTTAAATCCTGCCTTAACTGCATAAATTACGCCTCTGAAATTATTTCTACCTGCGGTCTTGTCACTAAATGGTAAGCATATTATTATGGTAATGTAAATAGGGGTCTCAGGCGCTTTTAGCCGGCTGATTAAGGCTTGCTCAGGTTGACGCCCCGGCCTTCGGGTAAAAAATTTCAGGATGAATAAAATGAAACAAAAGTTATTGCTATCGTTATTATTCGCAGGATTGTTATTAGTTTTAATATCCGGTTGCAACTCAACCCAGCCCCAGCAGTGGATAATTGTGACCGGTGGGGAAAGCGGTACCTATTATCCCATCGGCGGAGCGATAGCTCAGGTGATAAATAATAATCTGAAAGAGGTCGAGGCTGAAGCGCAGGTTTCGGACGGTTCGGTGGCTAATATCAACAGCCTGTCAGCCGATTCAGCGGAATTGGGGTTGATTGAAAATTCTATCGCCTATTATGCCGAACAGGGCACTCAAATGTTCGAGGGACAATCAATTGATAATATTCGAGGCATCGCCTCGCTTTATCCTGAAGTTATCCAGATTGTCACTTTGCAGGAATACGGCATCAATAGTCTATTTGATTTACAGGGCAAGACGGTAGGCATCGGAGCACCCGGTAGCGGTACGGCGGTCAATATGCTGGAGATATTCAAGCTGGCTGACCTGAATGAAGATAATGTGGATATTCAATATCTCAATTTTACGGAATGTGTGGAAGCTTTAAAGGCAGGTTCAATACAGGCCGGCTGTATCGTAGCCGGCTGGCCGACTTCCGCTGTCACGGAGATAGCCGGACTGAGATCCATCGACCTGGTGGAAATCCCCCCGGATTTTCTGGCCGGACTGGCTGACGCCTATCCTTTTTATACCAGTGCAGAGATTCCGTCCGGCACTTATCCCGGGGTAACGAAGGCTGTTGATAGCGTGGCGGTGGAGGCTCTTCTGGCTGCCCGGGCCGATTTATCAGAAGACCTGGTTTATACTGTCACCAGGGCTCTTTTCGAACATACTGATGTGCTGGCTGCCGCTCATGCCAGAGGCAAGGATATCTCTCTGGGTTCCGCTCTGGAGGGGATGTCGATTTTATTACATCCGGGAGCGCGTCAATATTACCAGGAAAAAGGCCTGATACTCCCCTAATATCGATGCGGTGGACGAAAGTGTAGGGCATAATAATATCAGTTATCGGAAATTCAGTCCGTTTTTTCGATAAAAGGTATCCGCCTGCAGAACCTTTCTGCCTATTTCAGGATAGCTAAAACCACTCCTTCAGGTGTTGGATTTGCCAATCTCGCTCGGCTTCTACAGCCGTAGTTGATTCTTCCAATGTTCGATACACTGCCTGAATAGCAGATTATAGATACTAATTCATTTCAAAGTCTTTTTCTCTAAGCTGTGGATATATATCTTTAACCGGACTGAAATCTGAGATGGGGTTGCCTTTAAGAGTTAGAATTGCTAATCCGGTCAATTGTGAAACTACACTGATATCGCTTATCTGGTTGTCCTCCATTCTCAGCATTCCCAATTCATGCATGCCTGCCAGAGGACTGATATCGCTTATCTGGTTGGCAAAGATAGTCAGGTTGTTTATGCCGTACTTGCCTGCTAAAACACTGATATCGCTAATCCGGTTGCCGAAGAAATTCACCTCTGTCAGACTAGTCATGTCTTTAAGCGCACTTATATCGTTGACATGGTTACCGGAAAATGATATTTTTTCCATTTTAACCAGTCCGGACAGAGCGCTGATATCAGTTACTTCCTGGAAGTCACAGGTGAGTGATTTCAGGTTTTTGAAATAAGCTAAATCTGCGATATTACTAATTTTATTTTCGTTGGTATCCCAGCGTGATGAAATATCCAGGCTAAGTACCATATAGGCGTCCCTTTGGGTAACCGGTCGGTCATTGATGTTTAATATCTGGCGTATGCTGGCTTCCAACTGTTCATCTTGAAATAGAATGGGTTCATCCGGTACGTCCTCCGGATTGATAATTTCAAAATCTTTTACATCAAGGCTGGCATAAACGTCTTTGAGCGGACTGAAATCTGAAATCGGGTTGCCCAACAAATGCACTTCTTTTAATTTGGTCAGACCGGAAAGAGGGCTTAAATCTTTAATATTACAATTTTCCAGGTTCAAATATTCCAGGTCGTGAAAATTGGCTAATGCCGATAAGTCGCTTAATCCTGATGCTCCCTGGATGTGCAGGGCTTGCATTCCGGTCATACCGGCAATAAAACCGATATTAGAATCGTCGATTAACAGTCCTTCATAACCTGAAGTCTGAAAGTCTATAATGGAAGTCAAACCTGTCAGCGGGCTAAAATCGCTTATTCTCAAATTACTATCCAGATATAATTGCTGCAGTGTGGTTAATCCGGAAAGAGGTGTTAAATCTTCAATATTATTCCAACGCAGGTCAAGATAAGTTAAGTTGGTAAAATAAGCTAAAGCACTTATGTCGGTAATTTTATCTTCGTCAGCCACCCAGGGGTCGCCGCCGTTCAAATTAAAATAAGTAACTTCTTTGGCTTGAGCAATTGAAATTTCACCTTCGGGAATCTCCAAGATACTGCGTACTTTAGCTTCCAGAACCGGGTCATTAAACACAACCACAGTCTCTTCAGTTTTAGTGGTGGTAGTTGTTGAAGTGGATGTCGTTGAACTGATTACCGGAGTGGTGGTCTCGGACACCTGCGCCGAACAGGCTGCGGTTCCAATCAGCAGAGCAAGGATAAGCAGGATTGATAAGGCTTTTTTCGTCATTATTTCTCTCGATTTATTGTGATTTACGCAAGTGAATTAATGCGTATTGTATTAAGCTATTATATATCACAGTATTAAACATGTGTAATGTCAATGAATAGTATGAGAATACCTGCTCTTTTGACCAGTCCCAATTCTCACCCTTTGCAGGGTGCGTGTGACTTTAAATAAGCCTACTCTTAAAGATAAATGAATATTAGACCTGTGTAAAGGTGGTTTAAATGAGGATATCAAACAGTCTGTATAATACTTTACCGATGTTAAAAACAATTGCTGCCAATCCTGCAATGCTTAAAGTAAAACCTGCCAGTCTGGCTTTTTTAAACGGCTATATGCATAAATTCCGGATTCGCCAGGTCGGCACTTACCGGATTTTGCATTCTCATTTGCCACCTTTGAACTCTGCTGCCTATTCACGCTTTATCAAAGAACAGCTGCTGGGTAAACCTGCCGGGCCTTCCCATGCCCAGATAGGCATCACCAATGCCTGTCCCCAGCGCTGCGAATATTGCTATAACCGCACCCGGCAGGGGCAGCCTCTGGACAAACAGACCATCATCAAAACTGCCCGTCAATTAAGGGCGATGGGCATGGTCTGGCTGGGTTTAACCGGGGGTGAACCTTTGCTGAATAAAGATATCACTGAAATCGTTGAGAGTGTCAGCGCCGATTGTGCGGTAAAGCTCTTTACCACCGGCTGCACGCTCACTCCGGAAAAAGCCCGCTCTTTAAAAGCGGCCGGGCTTTTTTCCGTCTCCGTCAGTCTAGATCACTGGCAGGCAGAACGGCATGACCGGGGCCGCGGCTATCCGGGAGCCTTCAGCCAGGCTTTAAAAGCTATTGAGATCTTTAAGAATGTGGGCGGGATGCAGGTCGGTGTTTCGGCGGTGCTCTCCCGCGAGATGATTAGAACCAGCCAGGTTGATGAATTCCTGAATTTCCTGTCGGGACTGGGAATCCATGAGGCCTGGCTCAGCGAAGTCAAGCCCTCTCTGGGAGCCTTCCAGGACGAAAAGATGGTTATCAGCGAGGAGGAACGTCTCAATCTGTTTGCACTGCAGGACCGTTATAACGCCGGAGGCCGGATGACCGTCAACTACCTGGGACATTTCGAAGGCAAGGAATGTTTCGGCTGCAACGCCGGTAATAAAATGGTCTATGTGGACGCTTTCGGTGAAGTTAGTCCGTGCGTTTTCACGCCGGTGACTTTCGGCAATGTTAAAAAGGCTGATATAGCCTCCATTTTCTCTGAAATGAAAGCCTGTTTTCCCACCGAGGACGGCTGCTTCATCAATAAGAATTACCGTCTGCTGCGGCGCTATTCCTGCGGCCGCAGAACCCTGAACAAAACGGAAACGCTGGAAATGCTTAAAGAGGTCCGTTTCGGAGACCTGTCCCACTTCAACAAGCTGCATTATAAAACGGACACCCGGCAGGAAAAAGCGATTAATAAGACCCTCTGCTCAAGGGCAGGAGAAACGGCTTGAAGATATATAAGGTCATCAGTCTGGTGCTTATGCTGTTGTTCGCCGCGACCGGTCTGCTGTTTCTGGGAATACCGGACAAAGTACTGGAATTTTTTAATTCCCTTTCTGCGTCATTCGGCTTTCCACAATCGCCTGTCAGCGATTGGAGCATCTATCTGATTTTAGCTGTCGGCTATATGTACCTTGTGACTGTCCTGGCTTTTTTGATGTTCCAACGCCCGCAAAACCGCTATTTTCCGCTGTTGTTGATCCAGGCCAAACTGCTTTCTTCTATCCTTTCAATGGCCCTGTTCTTGATACAGGCCCATTATCTGGTCTATCTGACTAATTTCAGCGTTGACGGTATAATTGGAATAGTGGTGTTGATTCTCTATTTCAGAATGAGGAAAACGGAGTGGGCTGGCGCTTAACTGTGGCAGGTCTGTATCTGCCTGAATTTATCCGTAAGCGAAAACTGCAGTTGCTGATGGATATCACTGCCGACGCTTTTCAGAGCGCTCCACCCTCACTGCAAGGCCTGTCTTATGCTGCAGCTTTACATTGCTATGCCATTTTTAGCGGGGAACAGGCTGAAAAAACGCTCAAAAACGGACATCAGGCCGAGGTCGGTGCCCGCCTTTATGAGAATGCCTATAAGCTGGGCCGGCAACTTCAAAAGGAATTCGGCGTCAAGACTCAGTCCGACTTAACCCGGGCCTGCCGCTTGATTTATCAAATGATAAATATCGATTACAGGGAAGACGCTCCGGGCCGGGTCGTCATCCGGCACTGTTTTTTTAGCGACTATTATTCCGGAGCGGTCTGCAGTCTGATTTCGGCCCTGGATGCCGGCTTGCTGGGCGGGCTTTCCGGCGGCGGCAAGCTGGAATTTT
>DAOUFH010000257.1:0-4705 GCA_034429955.1 Dehalococcoidales bacterium | reverse complement strand
TAGCCTGTCCGTCCGATATTAAAATTACCTGTTTTTGATTATCATTGGGGGCGGCTGTCAGCATTTTACGTGAAGCTTTAATGCCTTCCCCGACATTGGTATTACCTCTGGCTGACAGGCCGGCAATCACGCCTAATAACCGCTCCTTATTATTTTCCGCCAGCGGCACCGTGGTACGGCCGGAATCACTGAAAGCCACCAATCCCACCCGGTTACCCTGTACGGCGGCTGCCTGTACCAGTCCGGAAGCGATAATCCTGGCATACAACAGCTTCTGATGAAATCCCATGGAACCGCTGATATCCAGACAGATCACTATATCCGAGACCGGTTCACGCTGCTGTCTGAGAAAGACCCTTAAATCACTGCGCCGTATCTCAGACAACCCGCGCCTTTGCCTGACAGCCTCCCTCAAAGTACGCCTGATAGCAATATTCTTAAAAGTATCGCCGGTGCTATAACGCCGGACGAACTGGCTGCGTTCATAAACTTTGGCCCGGCCTGTTCCCCTCAGTCCCAGCAGACCTTGCAGGCTACGGTCACTTTTCATCAAGTAGCCCAGTAGCATATCCAGCGCCAGTCCGGACAGCATCAGCCCGTCAGTTGAGGAAACACTCGTCAATATTTGCCGCTTTTCAAGGTCTTCAATCAATTTTTGCAGTCCATAGTAGTCCCGCTTCTCTTCACTGAGCCGCTCTCCGGCATTATTTTCTTTAATATGATAATAAGTCCGCATAGTCTGGAAATTGACACCCTCATTCCATTGCTTATCCCGGGCATCTATCATTTCCATAATAGTACGGGCCAGTTCTTTGGCCGACATTTTATATCCGGGGGAAGTTGATTTTTTCAATCTGGACTGCAATAAGGTCTTCTGACGGTTATATTCTTCCGGAGTAATCTGGTTGGTCTCCAGTTGCTTTTCCAGTTGCTCCAGCAGGGTTTTCAACATTTTGCCGGTCAACTCATATCGGCCGTCGCGCTTCTTTTTCAAGTACTCCAGTTTTTCCAGCTGTTTGATTAATTCCTGATTGTTCTGGGAGACCGGTATCACAGCCGGTTGAGCAGCAGAATTGCTATCCTGCGCGCGCTCTTGAGGAAGTTCGCCCGTACCTGCCAGTTTATCCAGCCAGTGCTTACCCCAGATTTTCTGCAATGAATTCCAGTTTATATCCGTTTCAGCCTGTTTGTAGGTAAATCCGAAAATCACTTCATCGCAAATATCGCTGACTTCAGAGGAAGGCTTGACAGCCTGTCTGACTTTAATCCTGGCAGGCGCTGTGATGAGTGCCGCACGCCGTACCAGCAGACGGTTGGCAACAGAATTCATGGCAGCCAGACTTCTGAATAATTCCAGGGTGGCTATGGAACCTCTGACGCTCAAACCCTGGATAATGCCGGTCCGGCGGCGCGAGACAGCGGCTATCCGGGCTATCAGACGGCCAGCTTCGGCATCATCGATAGATTGAGACTGTCTTTCTGATACATACCGGTTGAACGCCTTCAGGAAGTCCGGCCAGACGCTTTCATTGTCCAGATTATTTTCATCTGAGTAGGACCGGCCGCGCCCGTCCATTACCATTGCCGCATTATAGTCTTTCGACTGTGCAGTACAATAAAATTCTTCGTCCAGTCCCTGTTTTAAAAAGCCTGCCAGGTAGCGAATATCCTGGCTATGGGCCACATCAGCCAGCACCAGCAGCCTGGGTTGGGTTTGTCCAGCCTGGCAGAATTTCAAAACATCCAGCAGACGGCTGATGAAATAACAGCTTTCCTCAATCAGCTGTTCTCTGCGGTAAGCCGCCGCACTTTTAGTCAACTCTGCCACCAGATTATCAATTGTAGCAGTCTGTGCTACAGGTTGCGCCAGCAGTCCATCGATAACTTTCTCTACTGCCGTGCAGTGCCGTTCAAACTGTACGGACTCCTGGTAGTTAAGGTCGATATAACCCTGTCCCGGAATCAGGGTTAACTCGGGTGATTCAAGCCGTTTGCCCAACGCCAGGACCGGAATATGGCGTTTCCAACTCAGGATACTTGCCAGGGCCGGTAGATTATCGGGATGTAAATGCCTTTTTTCCAGGCTCCGGCCGGAAGCGGCTTCTCTTATATCGCAAGCAAAGGAAAAGCCCACTCCGAAAGGCAGACTGGCAGCGTAGCGGACTTCGGCGGCATAAGCCGCCGGGTCGATATTCAGAAGGATCATTTCAGGTTTTTCTGTATCGATAAGACGCTCCAGCCAGGTATATAAATTTTGGCCGCGATAGGGAGCCGTTACGATTTGCAAGGGTGGTTCGCCGTCTATAGACGGCCTCTCAGACGGCCAACCGTCACGCAAAAATCGGACCAGTTCCGGTTGTTCTTTCTCAAATAAAACACAGGGAGAGGGCAAAGGCAGTTCAAGGTCTAGCTGAGATGCAACCGGTAAGGGAGGATTGCAGATAGCTTTGCCTAATATTTCAGCAAAAGTAGTTACATCCCCTGAACCCAGGATGGCACGTTTAACATCGTTGATATTTAATGTCATCAGTTTGATTACTGTTATAGCCTGATTACGGAGAATCCCGATTTTTCAATTATAGCATATATAAGCCTGAATTCCTGTAATTGCAGGTCTTGCACGTTTCCGTCCGGACAATGCAGATTTTACTCTGCCTTTTTATAAAAATTTTTACAGCCGTCACACCCAACTGAAGAGGTTTTATGTTATTATATTGATGGCTGTTTATCTGCCTGAAAATTATAAAAAGGGGTAAAAGTTATGCAAACTCAACATGATCCGATTGAACGAAATGTTGCTATGGAACTGGTCAGGGTTACCGAAGCTGCGGCCCTGTCTTCAGCCCGCTTTCTGGGGTTCGGCGATAAAAACCAGGTAGATCAGGCTGCGGTCACAGCGATGCGTTACGTACTGGGCTACGTTCACATGGACGGTATTGTCGTTATCGGTGAAGGTGAGAAAGATAACGCCCCCATGTTATATATCGGGGAAAAAATCGGCGACCATTCCGGATTCAAAGTCGATATAGCGGTCGACCCTGTAGACGGCACTACCCTGGTCGCCAGAGGCCTGCCGGGTTCCATATCCGTAGTGGCCTTGTCCGCACGGGGTACCATGCATTGCCCGCGCGATTTCGTCTATATGAACAAAATCGTCACAGGTCCCGATGCCAAAGATGCGATTGATATCAACGCTTCGGTTAAAACCAACTTGATGAATATCGCCGAAGCTAAAAAACGCAAGATATCTGAAATAACCTGCGTGGTGCTGGACAGGCCTCGTCATGAGCAGCTTTTATCTGAAATCCGCAACACCGGAGCCAGAGTTAAATTAATCAGTGACGGCGACATTTCAGCCAGTATCCAGGCCGCCATGCCGGATACCGGAGTGGATGTACTGATGGGTGTAGGCGGCACACCGGAAGGAGTGCTTTCTGCTGCCGCCCTCCTTTGCATTGGCGGCGCCATTCAATGCAAAGCCTGGCCCCGTGATGATTCCGAACGCGCCAAAGCTGAAACTTCAGGCTTCGATCTTGAGAAAGTTTACAAGACCGAAGACCTGATTGACAGCGATGATGTCTTCTTTGCGGCTACCGGAGTCAGTTCAGGAGAACTATTGAAAGGAGTAGCCTACGCCGGCGGCGGGGCCCGTACCCAGTCACTGGCTATGCGCTCAAAGTCCGGCACCATCCGCACTATAGATTCCTGGCATAATTTAAACAGGCTGGACAAAGTCAGCCAGATAGAATTTCACTAATATTTTATTAGACGCGAGGCGTCTCCTTTTATCCGGGAGTCGCCTTATTTATTAGTTAAGGGATGCTTATCTGTTAAATATTTTTTATAATATATCTAGACTGTATATCTATTCGACCTGTCAAATTCAGCGAAGGGGAAGGCACTGATGCAATATCGTAATTTCGGCAAACTTGATTGGAAATGCTCGGCCCTGGGTTTCGGGGCTATGCGACTGCCGGTTGTAGACGGTAAAGACACTGAGATCGATGAAAGCAAAGCGATACCTATGATAAGATATGCCATCGACCATGGTGTGAATTACATCGACTCAGCTTATGTCTACCACGGCGGCAACAGCGGAAAATTCCTGGGTAAAGCACTGCAGGACGGCTATCGTCAAAAAGTAAAACTGGCCACCAAACTGCCCATGTTTCAGGTGCAATCACGCGAGCATGCCGACCGCATCTTAAATGAGCAGCTGGAGAGACTGCAAATTCCACGCCTGGATTTTTACTTGTTCCACGGGCTGGAGGCTTCTTACTGGCAGAAAGTGAAGGATTTTAATCTTATCCAGTGGGCCGAAGAAAAAATGGCCCAGGGGCTTATTGAGAATCTGGGGTTCTCCTTTCACGATAAATTCGAATTGTTTAAAGAGATCATCGACTCCTACGATAACTGGACTCTGGCACAGGTCCAATACAACTATCTGGATGTCAATCATCAGGCAGGAACCCAGGGAGTAAAATACGCAGCGTCTAAAGGACTGGCGGTGGTTATTATGGAGCCTATACGCGGCGGGTTATTAAGCCGCCGTCCTCCGAAATCGGTACAAATCTGGCAAAGCGCACCCGTTGTCCGTACCATGGCGGAATGGGCCCTTTCATGGATCTGGAACCGGCCCGAAATATCCCTGGCTTTAAGCGGCATGACAACTCTGGAACAGGTCATTGAAAATGTCGCGGTAGCC
>DAOUFH010000256.1:0-11772 GCA_034429955.1 Dehalococcoidales bacterium | reverse complement strand
GTCTGTTTTCGTAACAATCAATGGTAAAGCCGATTGTCCCGCCGGTGCCGATGGTATCGAGACCCATACGATTGCAGATATCATTGCATTTGATGATGGATTGCAGATTATAATTGAGGCAGTTGCTGCCGAACATGGCCAGTGTTTCATATTCAGGCTTATGTGAGCCCTCCTCATAAGAGAACTTGTCACTCTTGAAGCCTTTCATATGCCCGCCGCAGGCGATGGGACACATATAGCAACCGTATTTTTTAGACTGTTCGGCTATCACATTTTTATCTGAAATGATATCCACATCGGGAAAATCAATCACAGAGGTGGAAGCCCAATTTTTGACCGGTGAATCGCCGAACTTGGCCATCTGGGCCATGATGCCCGGAGTGCCGAATTCTCTCAGCAGTCCGAAATGGCCGGTAAGCTGGGCCAGATATTCCTTGCGGTATTGTTTGGCTTTTTCCGCGTCATAGAGCGGTACGGCATTGCCCTTGCCCAGGACGGCTACCGCTTTCAGTTTTTTAGAGCCCATAACCGCACCCAGTCCGGAACGGCCGGCTGCCCGGCCTTTGTTATTCATGACGGCGGCAATCAGCGAGAGTTTCTCACCGGAGGGGCCGATGCAGGCTATTTCAGCGTCTTTACCCACTTCGTTGCGCAGCATGTCCTCGGTCTCGAAGGTGTCCTTACCCCAGAGGTGAGAGGCATCCTTGAGTTCGGCCTGACCGTTATTAATCAGGAGATAGAGCGGCTTATCGGCTATACCTTTGAAGAAGATGGCATCATAGCCGGCAAATTTCAAATTAGGCCCGAAGACACCGCCGGAGTTGGCGTCGCCCCAGCCGCCTGTCAGAGGCGATTTACCGACGACCACATAGCGGGATCCGCCTATAAAAGGAGTGCCGGTAGCAGGGCCGGTTACAATGCCCAGTATGGCCTCCGGACCGAGTGGATCCACTCCGCCTTTCTGGTTGTCATAGATTATTTTGGCGCCAATTCCGTAACCGCCGACATAGTCGCGGCACAATTTCTCATCCAGAATCTCGTCTTGCAAAGTTTTACGAGTAAGATCTACCCACAGGATTTTACCGGCATAGCCATTCGCCATAATTATTTTCCTCCTGAGTTATTCACCGCAGTGCGGCACTGTTTTTAAAGTTTGAAGTATCGGTGAAAAGTCTGACAGTGATGTTATTCCTATTGTATACAAACGATACAAAATAAGTCAATTCGCGGAAAAGCCTATCCGGACAGGCTGATCGATATGAGGTTAGCGGCAGATAAGCACAGGAAAAACAACTGTTACATTATCATATAGTTAGTATAGCTTGTTTGATTTAGTGTTTTAGCTCAAGCTGTAACCCTGTTCCTTAAAAAGGGCTATGCAGCAGTCCACTGTGAGGCTGTCATAAAGAATGCCGCGGTTAAGGCTGATTTCTTCCAGCGCTTTATCGATGCCCAGTGCCGGGCGGTAAGGACGGTGGGAGGACATCGCCTCGACCACGTCCGCCACGGCCAGTATGCGGGCTTCGATGGATATGCGGTCGCCTGTTAAGCCGAAGGGGTAACCGGAGCCGTTGATCCTTTCGTGATGCTGAAGCACAATATCGGCGATGGGCCAGGGGAATTCGATGGTCTTGAGAATCTCATGCCCGATGCGGGGATGGTCGCGCAGCATATCGAGTTCCGGCTTGGTGAGCTTGCCGGGTTTGGACAGAATATCGGCCGGTACCAGTATTTTACCGATATCATGCACAAAAGAAGCCATGGTCAATCCTTCTATCTGTTCGTCATTCAAGCCCATGGCTTTACCGATGGCCATACTCAACTGAGCCACCCTGCGCTGGTGTCCGGCAGTGTAAGGGTCTCTGACCTCACCGATGTAGGCCATCGCTTCAATGATCTCTTTAACGGTCTTTTGCAGGCGCAGAACGCTGTCCTGTATCTGTTTTTGGGCCTGTTTACGCTCGGTAATATCTTCTATAATGCCGTCGAAATACAGGGTGCTGCCTGATTCATAGCGGATAGCGACAACGGTGACCGCTACCGTGATAGTATCTCCGCTTTTCTTCTGCAGGGTCAATTCACGGGTGACTTTCCAGTCAGTAATGCTGTACTCGTTATTAAAAGGGGTGTCCGGCTCATCGTTTTTTAACAATGTGCAAACTTCCAGGTTGAGCAGTTCTTCCCGGGTATAGTCCGACATCTCTTCCATGGCACGGTTTATTTCCAGGAATTTGCCCCTGGACCCGGGCGTACAGCGAAAGATACCCAGTTTGATATTGTTGACCAGATCGTTATTTTTACCCTCTGATTCACGGTCTGCCAGAGCGAGCTGTTTATAGCGTGTGAGTTCCTGCTGCAGAATGCGGTTAGCCAGCATCAGGTCTTCAGTACGTTCTTTAACCAGGCTTTCTAAGAGTTCAGGGGAATTCTCAGCAATAGCCGCCCTCTGTTCTGAGTCAGATTCAAAGATGGCGGTCAATCCGTTGAAATTGCCAGAGTCATCCCAGATTACTCCAATCGAAACCCGATATTGATGTTTGGAGCCGTCTTTGTGAGGGCAGGTAACCGGGCCGGACCAGGAGCCGTTTTCAGTCAGGCATTGCATCATCTCATTATTGATGAGCGGTTCCAGTATTTTATTCCGGATATGGGCGGAACCGGTGGGCAGACTGATCTCATAGGCTTCCCAGCCGAAATACCTTTGAGCGACTTTATTCCATTCGATGATTTGCAGGTTACGATTGGTCACGAAAACAGCCTGTCCCGAGAGTTCCATAACAGTCTTATGCAGGCGCTCCAATTCCTGGGTCTTTTTGATCTGGCTGATATCGGTAATAGTCAGATAACACTGGCTCAATATACCCCGGCTGTCACGCACTGCAATAGATTCCACTTTGACCGGCAGATGGCTGCCGTCTTTTCTTTTTAAGCGGATTTCGATCTCTCCCTTAAGTGCGCCGTTCAGCACGGCCTTGAGATGGGGTTCGAAAAGGTTGCGTGAACCGGCTGTCAGAAACTTGTAAAAAAATTCACCGGGCAGACTGCTTTTGTCTATTCCCAGCATGGCAGAGATGGTCAGGTTGGCTTCCAGAATACGGCCGGCTGAATTTAAAGTCAGATAGCCGTTGGGTGAAAAATCATATAAAAGAAGATATTTGTCCCGCGTTTCCTGAAGTTCGGCGCGCAACATGGCCAGGTTATTGATATCCTGTTTGGACTGCTTCTTTTTGGAGGTTTGCCTGGTTGCGGACGGCGTGCTTTCCCGGCCTGTAGCGGCAGAGGCCTCTTTGACATCAGGTGAATCAGGATAGGTTTCAGCGCTTTCGATGTTATTATTCACTCTGTCCGGCTCAAGTAAAGCGTTAAAGTTGACTGAATTATAAACTATGGCTGGCAATAAGTAAACTAAATTCACAAATCAGTCGCGGCAGCCCCGGAGAATCAGTCTTCAACCAGTTTGAAGGCGTTGACATCCACCAGCCCCAGATCGGTCAAACGCAATTCAGGAATTACTGGCAAGGCCATGAAGGACAGCGCGGCAAAGGGCGCCGGTAGTGTGGAGCCCAGGTTATGGGCGGCTTCCTCCAGTTTTTGGGTCGAGTTTACCACGACTTCCAGCGGACTGGTGGATAATAGTCCCGCGATCGGTGCGGGCAGACTGGCCTTGATTTCACCTTCGTCAACCGCTACCAGACCGCCCTGCATGGCTTCTACTGCTTTAACGGCAGCGTAAATATCGGCATCCGAAGCGCCTACTGCTACAATATTATGCGAATCATGGGCGATAGAGGAGGCCAGCGCACCCTTTTTCAAGCCGAATCCGGATATCAGTCCGAGTCCGATACGGCCGCTGGCGTGATGCCTTTCTACTACCGCCAGCTTGAGGATATCCCTCGTAACATCGGCTTCTACACAGCCGTCTTTAAGCGGCATTGTGGCTCTGCGGGAGCGGGTGATAATCTGGCCGGGTACGGCTTCGATAATCCGGCAATCGGCACTTTTTACTTTTAACTTCAAATCTCCTACGTTGAAAGGTTTGATATTAACGGAATGCATCAGGTTGGTATCATGGCAGCTTTCGGGTGTGAAACCGGCTTTACCCTGACGTGACACCGCACGGCCGTTTTTATAGACGGAATCGATAGCGATGCTTTTCAAATCATCCAGCACAATCATATCGGCCAGATAACCCGGAGCCAGAGCACCCCGCCGGCTGAGCTTGAAATAAGTGGCCGTGTTGAGGGTAGCCAGCTGAATAGCTCTTACCGGATCCAATCCCAGTCTGATAGCTTTGCGTACTACGGCATCGATATCACCGTCATGGAAGATATCGGCGCTGCTGCGGTCATCTACCACGAAACAGCAGCGTTTATAGGTCATATCGGTAACCAGCGGTAGCAGGGCTTCCAGGTTTTTCTCAGAAGCACCTTCACGAATCATGAGCAGCATGCCCCGTTCCAGTTTTTCTTTACCTTCCGCATAACTCACCGATTCATGGTCTGACATAATGCCGGCTGAGAGATAGGCATTCAATCTGTCGCCCGATAGTCCGGGGGCATGTCCGTCGATTATTTTACCTTCAGCCAGAGCGATTTTGGCGAGAACGGCCTGGTCTCCAAAAATAACGCCGGGGTAGTTCATCATCTCGCCCAAACCCAGACAATTGGTTAGATCCAGCAGCTGTTTCAATTCCTCAAGACCGATTACACTGCCGGAAGTCTCCAGATGCGTAGCCGGCACGCAGGACGGGGCCATCAGAAAGATATCCAGGGGTAAGCTGCCGGCTCTTTCCAGTATGTAGTGTATGCCCGGTAGGCCGCTGACATTAGCGATTTCATGTAAATCGGTTATCACGGTAGTGGTGCCGTGAGGTACCACCGCCCTGGCATACTCCCCGATATCCAGCATAGTGCTTTCGATATGGGTATGACCGTCGATGAAACCCGGCGCCAGGAATTTGCCCTTTAAGTCAATAATCTCTTTACCTTTGGTATAAGCGCCGATTCCGGCAATATACCGGCCGCAGACAGCCACATCGACATTCTCAATGATGCCCGTAAAGACGTTAACCAGCCCGGCATTTTTAAACAGCAGGTCGGCAGGTGCCTCTCCACGCGCGATTGCAAGCATTGCAGCTATTTCAGCGGGATTCATCATTATCATACCTTCCTTAATTCGCAAAGATCGGGGAGATAGCGATATTTTTCGGCATAATCCAGGCCGTATCCGACCAGAAAGACATCCGGCACTTCGATCCCCAGGTAATCTATTTTGATATCAGTAACACGCCGGGAGGGTTTACTGCAGAACGAGCACAGCCTTATCGAGGCTGGAGCCCGGCTGCTCAGGTAGTCACATAAAAAGGAGGTGGTCAACCCGCTGTCCACGATATCTTCCACCACCAGCACATGCCTGTCACGGATATTGCAATTCAGGTCTAGCAGTACGGTAATTTTACCTGAGCTGACGGTACTGTTGCCATAGCTGGTTAGTTTGACGAAATCAATCTCCATTTGCAGGTCGATAGCCCTGACCAGGTCGGCCATAAAAACGAAAGAACCCTTCAAAACACCCACGATGAGCGGATTCAAGCCGGCATAGTCCCGTTGAATCTCTTCGCCCAGGCGCTTGACGATGGCATGGATCTCACTTTGTCCGATTAAAATTTTTAGCTCGTCTTGGTTTGGCATGGCTGAGTGAAATTATATAACCTGTACGGTTCATATTCAACCGGTCTCAGTCTTTTGAATCTCATTGCCTTGCGGATAACGTTAAAACGGCCTGCTTTGAATGGAATAAACTATTATGATATACGGCATATCCATTCATTCGTCGCATAGCCTTTTGACAGTCTCTGACGTAAATAACTATAATTAGTGTAACGTCAAGCAAGGATTATTTTTATAAGGAGGGCATGAGAGAATGGCAAATGTAGTTGGAAAGAGATATCGCTGTGCCAAATGCGGCTCCGAGTTTATCGTTACCAAGGGCGGCAACGGAACTCTCGTCTGCTGTGGTGAACCCATGGAATTAAAGAAATAGGAATTAGAAAAAATTGAAGGAGGCAAAGACACGTGGCTAATTCATTAGGTAAAAGATATCGCTGCGCAAAATGCGGCACCGAAGTGCTTTGCACTAAAGCCGGAGGCGGAGAAATCGTTTGCTGTGGCGAACCGATGAAGACTCAGGAAGCGAAACCCATCCCATCTTCAGACTAATTCTTCAGACGAAAACTGATAATTAATTTGAAACAGGCCATTCTCCAGTTTACCCGGGAGAATGGAAAAGTGAGTTTTGGAAAAATAAAAAAAGGCGGGATAATTCCCGCCTTTTTTTATTTGGTTGATATCAGGAGAAATAAAATCGAGCGGCTTACTTACCCTGCAGCAGGCAGAAAAATTCATTGCGGGTAGCAGTCCTGCTGCGCAATGTCCCCCTCAGGGCGGAGGTCACCAGAGCCGAGCCGGGTTTCTTGATGCCCCGCATCACCATACACATATGCTCCGCCTGCACAACGACGGCCACGCCGTCAGGTTTGATGGCTTCCATGATGGAATCTGCGATAACTGAAGTCATCCTTTCCTGAATCTGAGGTCTTTTAGCCACCAATTCGACTACTCTGGGCAGCTTGCTGGCACCTACGACACGCCCATCTTTATTGGGAACGTAACCGACATGGGCTACTCCGTAAAAAGGCAGCAGATGGTGTTCGCACATCGAATAAAAGGGGATATCGCGGACTATGACCATCTCGCGGTGTCCCTCTTCAAAACCGACTTTCAGCTCTTCCTTGGGGTCTCTGCCTATTCCGGCGAACAGCTCGGTATACATTTCAGCTACCCTGCGCGGAGTATCCACCAGGCCCTCCCGGCTGGAATCTTCTCCGATAGCTTCGATTATCATTTTTACCGCTTCACGGATTTTATCTTGGTCGATCATTTAGCCATACCCCCTGATATTAATGATATGATACCGCTCGAAAATAGCAAATAAAAGATCCTCGAGACCAGCTTTGTCAGGCTGTCTCTCAGACCGGTGTTAAATGGCCGACCTGGCTTATCCCAGGTTAAGAGCTTTTTCGATTGCTTCCAGATTAGAGGGAAGTTCCAGTATTTGAGGAGGATTCTTCAAGGCAATCTCAGTATCTTTCAATCCGTTTCCGGTGATGACACAGACGATTTTTTTACCGGCAAAATTATAACCCTGGGACTTAAGCTTGATAAGACCGGCTAACGAAGCTGCGGACGCCGGTTCTCCGAATAGGCCGCCTTTGGCTGCCAGCAGTTTTTGGGCCGCCAGAATTTCATCGTCGCTTACCATATCGATAAGTCCGCTGGACTCGTCCCGGGCGGCTGTAGCCTTGGTCCAGGAGGCCGGATTGCCGATGCGGATAGCAGTGGCTACGGTCTCGGGTTTTTCGATAGGATAACCTCTGACGATGGGGGCTGCGCCCTCAGCCTGGAACCCCATCATCTTGGGTAAAATTTTGGCTTTGCCGAGTTGCTGATATTCCTTGAAACCCTTCCAGTAAGCGGTGATATTGCCTGCATTACCGACCGGGATAAACAGATAGTCGGGGGCTTCTCCCAGGTAATCGACGATCTCAAAGGAAGCTGTCTTCTGGCCTTCGATGCGGAAGGGATTGATGGAGTTGACCAGGGTGACCGGATGCCGGTCGGTTAGCGAAACCACCGCCTTGAGCGCTTCATCGAAATTGCCGTCTATCATCACGATTTTAGCCCCGAATACGATGGCCTGGGCCAGTTTCCCCAGGGCAATTTTACCTTTGGGAATAATGATGATCGGCTGCAGGCCGTTATAGGCGGCGTAAGCCGCTGCAGAGGCACTGGTATTACCGGTGGAAGCGCACATGACTGCCTTGCTGCCGTTTTCCATGGCTTTGGCTATAGCCATCACCATACCGCGGTCTTTGAAAGAACCGGAAGGATTGCAGCCTTCCATTTTAAAATACAATTCGGCACAGCCTACCTGTTGAGCCAGGGCATCGACTTTTACCAGAGGTGTATCACCCTCTCCCATTGTAAATAAAGGAGTTTGCGAAGTAATGGGCAAATAGTCTTTATATTTAAAAAGCAGACCGGCCTTAGCCATATCTTTATAAGTCCTCCACTCTGATAAAATTACTGATTTCTTTCACCGCTTCCAGCCCGGCCATTTCTTGCAGGGCTTTTTGTACGGCAGCTTCACTGGCGTCGTGAGTCATGATGACGATTTCGGCTGATTGCGTGTTGCTGTCGGCTTCTTTCTGCACCATGGCGGAAATACTGATATTATTGTCTCCCAGTACCCTGGTTATCTGGGTGATAACGCCGGCGCGGTCCGGAGTCGTCATGCGGATGTAATAACGGGTTATCACATCCGACATGGGTTTGACGTGTTTAGGCGCAGTGACCAGGTGTACTCTGGCGCCGGACTTGAAGATGATATCCTGAGCTACGGAGGTTACGTCGGCGATTATAGCGCTGCTGGTAGGATTGGGACCGGCGCCCCTTCCGTAAAACATCACTTTACCTACCAGGTCGCCTTCGACCAGGACGGCATTGTAGACGCCGTCGACTTTAGCCAGCAAGGATTCCTGGGATATCAAGACAGGATGGACCCTGACTTCAATGCCGTTGGTATCATTTTTGGCAATGGCCAGCAATTTGATGGCAAATCCCAGTTCCTGGGCATAGCGAAAATCACGGCTGCTGAGTTTGGAGATACCTTCGTGGTGAATGTCCTGGGGGCCGATAGAGGTATGGAAACCCAGACTTGACATAATGGCAAGCTTATAGGTGGCATCGATGCCTTCTACATCGTCCCTGGGATTGGCTTCGGCATAACCCAGTTTCTGAGCGTCCTTCAGGGCGACCCTGAAATCCAGCCCTTCGTTAGCCATGCGGGTCAGAATATAGTTGGTCGTGCCGTTGATGATGGCGTAAATGCCGTTGATTTTATTGGCAACCAGGTCGAATATGAAAGGGCTGATCAACGGAATGCCGCCGCCGACACTGGCTTCAAATCGTACGTTAACCCCGTGTTTCTCAGCCAGTGAGAACAACTCGGCACCTCTCTTGGCGATAACCTCTTTGTTAGAAGTAACTACATATTTACCGGCCTGGATAGCCCTTTGATGATATTCAAAGGCCGGATGCTCTCCGCCGATAGCCTCAATGATAATATCTATGCCTGGAGTATTGAAAAACTCATCATCGTCAGTAGTGAACAGCGATCGCTCGAACTCTTTTACCAGAGGTCGTTCGAGGTCCTGGGGCAGGACTTTGATTTTCTTTAATACCAGCGGTATTCCCACGGCCCCGGCCAGTTCTTCCGCTTTATCCCGCAGTACCCTGGCTACCTGACCGCTGATGACTCCCAGGCCTAATAATCCAATTCCGATACTATTTTTTTCCATAATAGCCTCTATTTGCTGTTATAACGGTCTACCACTTCCTGTTTGGCCAGGGTGATTTGTTCTTCGGTCATGCTGTTGGAAGTACGTTCCGAATTTGCAGCCCAAACCTCATCGCTCCAATCGTTTTTCAGATTATCTCTTAAAGTACTGCGATTGGTATCATCCAGGGCTTTTTCTTCTACGCCGGTTACCTGGACCAGCCAGAAACCGCCCGCAGTGGTCTGGGTGGTATCGGCAATCGGTTGACTGATTTCACCGATTTGCAACTCGGTCTCACCCTCTTCAGGGAAGAGGATATCATTCAGGGTGGTGGTTAAGGAATGCTGCTTGATGGAGGTCAGCGCACCGCCGTTTTCCGCAGCGCCGGTATACAAAGAGTTGGTTTTAGCCAGTTCATTGAAATCGGCTCCGTTTTCAATTTGCTCCCTGATAGCGTCAGCTTTCTCCTGGCTGGGCAGCAGCATAAGGTTGAGCGAGTATTCTTTTTCGGTTGAGACAGTGCCGTCTTCCGCTGTAGTTGTGTTATCCTGGGAGTCTGTTATCTCCATCAGCCAGTAGCCGATATCCTTGGACTTCTGGCTGTCTTCAATTGAGGTCAGAACATTGGTCTGGATGCTGTCACCGAAAATAAAGTCATCCAGTGTCGTGTTATCGGGCGAATTGAGCAAAGTGGGCAGTACGTCTTTGACAACCCAGCCCAGGTCACCGTTTTTGTTTTTGGTGGTACTATCCAGGGATTCTTCTTTGGCGATATCATTGAAGGTCTCGCCGTCTGCAATGCGGGCTTTGATTTCATCGACCTGAGTCTGGCTCTCAAGGAACATGGCCAGCACGGCCTTGTGCTCGGCGGTGGCAGGCAGTTCGGCATCGAATTTATCATCCAGTTTCCCGTCCAGCAACTGGGCGTAAACAGCATCATACACTGCCTGGTTGGAGGATAGTTTAAATTCATCGATGTAGTCTTTGATTTCCTGGTCGGAAACTACGATGGGCGGATCAAGTTGAGCGGCTGCCTCTTTTTTAACTTCGTTTTGCAAGATCAGCGTGGCGACTCCACTATAGGTGTAATCAAGATAGGATGCATAGTCGATGTTGTACCCGCTGATATATATAAAATTGGCGTCGGCATAATACTGCAGGGCGTCGCAGTAATAACCCAGACTATAGGTTTTATCCCCTACAGCTAAAACTGTGGCCTGGAATGGTTTGAACTTATTGAGGTAGATTCCGGTGGCAATCAAAGCTACCACGATAACAATAACGGCAATACCGCCCCACAAAGTAAAACGCTGAATTTTGTTCTGCTTCTGCCAGTGGCTTAACTGGCGTTTGGTCATCTCACGTTTGGGTGTTTCAAGTTTTTTCTTAGGCAAGACAGTTCCCCCTTTTTGTTACGTCGTATATCTTTATGGAGAGGCACTCCCTGATTCGCATAACGACAATCTCAATCTATTATAACGAAAAGGAGGGGCTTTTCAAAGACGCTGCCTGAGCTGTGCCGCCGGCGTGACAGGCATACGGTAAGCCCTGGCTGGATATAGAACAGTGCTGTGGCTCCGTTAGTCTGAACAGAGATAGCTGGGTGAGACTTAACTAAAAGAGCCGCCTGTCCGGACAGGCGGCTCTGGATTAATCGTTTTAATATAATGTTATAGCTGATTGCCGGTGAGCAGTTCATAGGCCTTGCGATATATCTGGGCTGTGGACTTGATGACCTCCTCGGGCAGCATAGGGGCCGGAGGTTCCCTGTTCCAACCGGAATTGGCCAGCCAGTCTCTGACAGGCTGTTTGTCGTAACTGGGCTGCGACTGGCCGACTTCGTATCTCTGCAGGTCCCAGAATCTGGATGAATCGGGAGTCAGCAGTTCATCGATTAAAATCAGCCGGTTGCCGTGCAGGCCGAATTCCATCTTGGTATCGGCGATGATCAGACCTTTACTTTTAGCGTAATCTCTGGCCATGGTATAAATGTTCAGGCTGGCAATTTTCATTTCATCCGCCAGAGTGGCGTCCACAACCTCTTTCAACTCATTGAAAGTCAACGGCAGGTCATGCCCCTTTTCAGCTTTGGTGGTGGGGGTAAACAGAGGCTCAGGCAGTTCCTGGCTTTCCTGCAGCCCTTTGGGCAGGGTATAACCGCAGACAGTGCCGCTTTTTTTGTATTCCTCCCAGGCTGAGCCGGCCAGATAGCCACGGACCACGCATTCGATATTGATGCGGGCCATTTTTTTGACCAGCATGGAGCGGCCGACCAGGTATTCAGGATATTTAAAACGTTTTTTGGCTGGAATCAGATCATCCAGTTTTTTAACATCGTCCAGAGGCTCGATCAGGTGATTGGGCATCATTTTTTT
>DAOUFH010000255.1:0-7242 GCA_034429955.1 Dehalococcoidales bacterium | reverse complement strand
CATTGCTGATGGCGCTGAAATCCGCCGGAGAGGCGCAGGCTGCCACCGCCGCGACCCTTTTATCAACTGCAGCAGTGCAAATTGAGACGGCTGCGCCGGCGCTAAAGCCCACCAGAGCTATTCTACCGGCATTGATTTCACGACACGCGCTCATCAGGTTGACCGCGGCGGCAGCATCTCTCAACCAGCCTGCGATATCGAAATTACCCTCGCTTTCTCCACAGCCGCGGAAGCGAAAGGTATATACGCCGAACCCCTGTTCGGCGATGGTTGCAGCCAGCAACGGATAACCGCCGTCAGCAGGGTCGACCTGCCCCGAAGGTACACCGTGACAAAGTATGACGCCCGGCCAGGGGCCGCCGCTTTTATCCGGCAGGTGCAGCTGACCTGCGATTTTCAATCCGTCTACCCTTAAATCAAGTCCTTTTATCATTGCTTTTTCCTCATCAGTCTCGACAAAATACTACCCTAACTTATAAAAGAGAGCAGGAGTTTTGATTAATGAATCAGGATTTAGGAATATCCTTCCTTCTATACTTAATGAATGATTAAAGCCGGATTCTGATAACCCGGTTGAAATCCCGGGCGAAGAGCCTGTGCTTTGTGGAAAATATAGCAAAGACCCACCCTTATTTCAAACCGCAGTCTGACCCGTTTCTGAAAACGGAAACGGGTATGTTATAATTTTAGTTATGAAAATCCTGGGAATCGAATCATCCTGCGATGAAACTGCCGCCGCCGTGGTGGAAGACGGCCGGAAAATTCTTTCCAGCAAGATCGCTTCTCAAATCGATATCCATTCCCGCTATGGAGGCGTTGTTCCGGAGGTGGCTTCCCGCCAGCACATGCTGGCTATTATCCCCATCCTGGAGCAGGCTCTCGCTGAAGCCCAAACCAATTGGGAGGATATAGATATCATCGCAGTTACCAAGGGCCCCGGCCTGGCCGGTTCGCTGCTGGTGGGATTGAACACCGCCAAAGCCATCGCCCTGGCCCGCCATAAACCCCTGATAGGCATCAATCACCTGGAAGCCCATATTTACGCCAACTGGCTGAACGGTGAGGCTGAAATATGCTTTCCCGCCCTCTGCCTGATTGTTTCCGGAGGTCACAGCGACCTGGTCTTGATGCAAAATCACGGACAGTATACCCTGCTGGGACATACCCGTGACGATGCCGCCGGCGAGGCTTTCGACAAGGTCGCCAGGGTCCTCGGTCTGGGCTATCCGGGCGGTCCTCTTATCCAGAAGACCGCCGAAAAAGGAGTAGCCGGGATTAAACTGCCCAGAGCCTGGCTGGAAGGCACTCACGATTTCAGTTTCAGCGGTATCAAGACCGCCTTGCAGCGGATGGTCATCAACGGCAAAATCAACCTGGCAGAAGAACCCCGTGACGGTATCCCCACCAAATACGACGCCGCCGCCAGCTTTCAAAAAGCGGTCGTGGATGTACTGGTCGATAAGACTGTAGCCCTGGCTAGAGAGCGCGGAGTAAGGCAGATTCTGGTAGCCGGCGGCGTAGCCGCCAATAAGGCGCTGCGTGAAACACTTATCGCCCGTTCACCCGTGCCGGTCCTGATACCTTCGATTATCCTGTGTACCGATAATGCCGCTATGGTCGCCGCCTGTGCTTATTACCGCTACCGTGCCGGCCACAGCGACAGCCTGGACCTGGATGCTCAGCCCTCACTCAAGCTGGCCCCTTAGTTATCAGCTGTCAGTTTTAGGCGAAGGGGTATCTAACCCAGATATAGGCCCGCCCAGTCTGAACTTTTTAATTTCGGTTATTATTTTAAAAGCATTAATCCTGAAGCCTAATTCACCCCTGGTACCCTATTGAGTTATTTGGTATTGGTGGCATTGGTATTATTGGTAGTATTTAGATAGAATGATTTTAACAATATCCGGCTAGACCCGGTTGAGGTACCGCAAACGATGAAAGGTAAAAAAAACTCCGTAAATTCCAATGAAAGCCGTTCAGTCAACGGCTGGCTATCCGATATCCTGCAAAAAGTCAGCCGGGGTGAACTGCCGGTCGCCCAGGCCGTTGCGGAACTGAGCAATTTACCCTATGAGGAGATGAGCTTCGCCAAACTCGACCATCATCGCAGCCTGCGCACCGGCTTTCCGGAAGTGGTTTTCGGCAAAGGTAAAACGGATGAGCAGATTGCTCTGGTTGCCAGCCGTCTTATCTCCCATTCATCCAAACTGCTGGTCACCCAGGCTTCTCCCGGGGCTTTTGAAGCGGTGCAGGCCGATTTGAAAGATGCCATCTATAATCCGGTTGCCCGCACCATCACCGTCAACCGCTCCAAGAATCAAAAGCTCCAACCCGGTGTAACTATAGTCACCGGAGGTACTGCCGATATACCTGTGGCGGAAGAAGCCGCAGTGACCGCCGAATTGATGGGCAACAGGGTTGAAAAAGTCTTCGATGTCGGTGTGGCGGGCATTCACCGTCTGCTGGATAAACTATCGCTGCTGCGCCGGTCCAGGGTGGTTGTGGCCGTGGCCGGAATGGAAGGCGCTTTGCCCAGCGTTCTGGGAGGACTGCTTTCCGTACCTGTGATTGCTGTTCCCACCAGCACCGGATACGGGGCCAATTTCAACGGACTGGCCCCGCTGTTGACCATGCTTAATAGCTGCGCCCCCGGAGTGTCTGTGGTCAATATCGATAACGGTTTCGGAGCCGGCTATCTGGCCGGATTGATTAATTTATCCAATGGACAGTCTTGAGTCAAATATGAGTAGCACTGAAAAGCTCGACCGACTGGTGCAAATCCTGCAAGAGATGCAGTCTGTCCTGGTAGCCTATTCGGGAGGGGTGGACAGTAGTTTTTTGGCTGTCCAGGCCTACCGGACCCTGGGTAATCATATGCTGGCTGTTTTTGCCGATTCACCCGTAACACCCGCCGAGGACAGGCAATCAGCAGCAGAACTGGCTAAGACAATCGGATTCAAGTTTATGTCAATTTCCACCAATGAGCTGGATAACCCTGACTTTGTCGCCAATACTCCGCGGCGCTGTTATTTTTGCCGTCTGGACCTTTTTAGAGAATTACGTCCGATCGCCCAAGCCGCCGAACTGCAGTGGATTGCCGACGGTACGCTGCAGGACGATTTAGCGGATTACCGGCCCGGACGCCAGGCTGCTGTAGAATGCGGCATACGCAGCCCTTTGAATGAGTCCGGTTTCACCAAAGAGGAAGTCCGCCGACTCTCCCGGGAGATGGGACTACCCACCTGGGACAAACCGGCCTCGCCCTGCCTGGCTTCCCGCATCCCTTACGGAACGCCCGTCAGCCCGGCAGTCCTGCGCAAAATCGAGGCCGGAGAAAAATTCCTGCACGATCTGGGTATCAGACAGGTCAGATTAAGACATCACGGCAATATCGCCAGGATAGAAACTGAGGCAAAAGACCTTTCTGTCATCATGTCCAACGGCAACCGTAAAGCGGTCAATGCTTATTTAAAATCCCTGGGGTATACCTATGTGACCCTGGACCTGGGCGGCTTTCACAGCGGCAGTCTGAATGCAGTATTGAAAACCGATAAGCAGTAAATCAGCTGCTTTATATACATTAATCAATATATAATGAGGTTTATTATGCCTAAAGCGCTATATTTCGATTGTTTTTCAGGCGCCAGTGGTGATATGATACTCGGTGCACTTCTGGACGCCGGCCTTCCGCTGGGACAGCTTAAGGCCGGGCTGGACTCGCTGCACCTGGGTCTGCAGATCAAGACCGCTAAAGTGCTGAAAAACGGGTTGACCGCCACCAGTTTCGAAGTAGTCGCGGCAGATGAGGAACATCACACTCATTCACGGCACGAACAGACCGGACAGGACGACCATACCCATGCAGACGTCCATACTCATACTGCCGGCCAGGGCCATCACCATCGCGGTTTGAGCGAAATCACCGCCATCATCAACTCCAGCGACCTGCCCGCCGCTGTCAAAGAACGGAGCTGCGCCATCTTCCGTACTCTGGGTGAGGTTGAAGCCGAAGCCCACGGGGTGCCCCTGGAAGAAGTTCATTTTCATGAACTGGGAGCCCTGGACACCATTGTCGATATCGTAGGAACGCTGCTGGCCCTGGATATAATGGGCATACAGGAATGCTATGCTTCACCCCTGCCGGCAGGCAGCGGTACAGTAAAAACCGCCCACGGGGTTCTGCCGGTACCGGCTCCAGCCACTTTGAAAATCCTGGCCAAAACCAACGCCCCGGTAGTAGCCGCTCCACCTTCGGACAACCCTCCCGGCGAGATGCTTACTCCCACCGGTGCTGTACTGATTACCTCACTGGCCAAATTCGAGCGTCCTGACATCCGGCTTGAGGCCGTCGGCTGCGGGGCAGGTTTTAAGGATTTTAAAAACTGGCCCAATATACTCAGGGTCTGGATAGGCCGAACGGTTACCAAGCCAGACGATACCGCCATGGTACAGCTGGAGACCAATATCGATGATATGAGTCCTCAAGTATCCGGTTATTTGATGGAAAAGCTGCTTGAGGCCGGGGCAGCGGATGTCTGGTTCACTCCTATCCAGATGAAGAAAAATCGTCCGGCGGTCATGCTATCCGTCCTGGCGGTTGCCAGTCTGGAAAGGCTGTTATGCGATATCATTTTTAAAGAGACCACCACCCTGGGCATTCGCATCAGAAACGTTTCCAGACAGGTCTTCCAGCGGGAAGTCCGCAGCTTCCAGTCCAGCCTGGGTACAGTCAATCTCAAGATCAAGCTGCAGGACGACCGGCCGCTCTGGCTGAATCCGGAGTATGATGATGTGCAGCGGATCGCCAGGGCACACAATCTGTCCTTCCTGGAAGCGCAGCGTATAATCACTGCCGAAGCCTGGGCTCAACTTAAGCCGGAACAGGGACAATAGAGTTATGTCAGGGCAAAAAGCGTTGCAACGCGGTGTCGATTATATCGGAGTAGGAGTCGGAGCCATTATTGTGGACGACCGGGGCCGGCTGTTCGCGGCGTTACGCGGACCACAGGCCAAAAACGAACGCGGCAAATGGGAATTTCCCGGTGGCAGCGTTGAGTTCGGGGAAACACTGGCGGACGCCCTCAAGCGCGAGATGATGGAAGAATACGGAGTAACGATAGCGGTAGACCGGCTGCTGGATGTGGTGGACCATATAATTCCGGCTGAAAACCAGCACTGGGTCTCGCCGAGTTATCTCTGCCATATCATAGCAGGCACACCCGTCATCCGGGAGCCGGGTAAATGCCTGGAAATCCGCTGGTTCACTCCTGAAGAGATGCCCGCCAACCTGACTTCCGCCAGCCAGCGCAGCCTGCAGGATTACCTCAGCTACCTGGCCGGATGTCCGCCGGCAGGTACTACGAGAAAGGCTTGATTTTCTCAGCCGTCCGGCTGTTATTTAACCTGTTTGAAACCCGCCGAGCGGGTACAAACAGGCGATTATCAGCCTCCTTTCTGCCTGAAAATACTGCTTGCAGGCGTAATAAGCCAAATCAAAATGTAACACGCTGTTAACCTCCATGTAACATACCGGAAATATTTCGAGCCTAAAATTGTATTATTCTGAAACATTGGAGGTTAAGGCAATGCCTACTATTGATGCTGGCGATACGGCCTGGATGCTTGTATCCACCGCGCTGGTAATGCTTATGACACCCGGTCTGGCCTTCTTCTACGGGGGTATGGTCAGACGCAAAAACACCCTTTCCACCATTATGATGAGCTTCATGACACTGGGACTCATCGGTGTGGTCTGGGTAATCTTCGGATACAGTCTGGCTTTTGGCAACGGCGGAGGCGGTTTTATCGGCGGTTTCAATTATGCCTTTTTAAATAATGTAGGTCAGGAACCCTCGACCATCTATGCTACTACAGTTCCCCATCTGGCTTTCTCAGCCTATCAAATGATGTTCGCAATCATCACAGTCGCCCTGATTACAGGCGCCGTGGTGGAAAGAATCAAATTCAGTTCCATCGGTATCTTTGCTTTAATCTGGTTTATCGTCGTCTATACTCCGGTCGCCCACTGGGTCTGGAGCGCCGACGGCTGGCTGTACAAAATGGGCGCCCTGGACTTTGCCGGAGGCACCGTGGTGCATATCACCGCCGGTGTTTCGGCCTTCTCACTGGCCCTGGTGCTGGGACCCCGCAAGGATTTCCAGCAGGGTACTCCCATGGCTCCGGCCAATGTGCCTTTTATAGTTATCGGCGCCAGCCTGCTGTGGTTCGGCTGGTTCGGTTTTAATGCCGGCAGCGCTTTGACCTCAGGCGGACTGGCTTCCAGCGCTTTCATGGCTACCAATACGGCGGCCGCATCTGCTTCGCTCACCTGGATGTTCCTGAGCTGGTTCTATCATCGTCCCACCCTGACCGGTATGGCGACCGGCGCAGTGGCCGGCCTGGTGGCCATTACACCTGCCGCTGGTTTCGTTTCACCCATTATGGGTATTCCCATCGGTATCGGCGTATCCATTATCTGCTTCTATGTAATGCGCTTGAGAGGCCGCTCCAAGACGGATGATTCACTGGATGTATTTGCCTGTCACGGCATGGGCGGCACCTGGGGTGCTATCGCCACCGGTATCTTCGCCAGTTCAGCGGTCAACAGCGCCGGCGCAGACGGTGTGATTCACGGCAACTGGCTCCTGCTCGGCAAACAATTCCTGGCGGTCATCGTGGTCTGGGCTTTCGCTTTTACATTGACCTGGATTATCGGCAAAGTCATTGACAAGACCATGGGACTGCGGGTCAACCCGACTGAAGAAAGCCTGGGGCTGGATATTTCCCAGCATGGTGAGTCAGCTTACGGTGATGAGTTATAGGAGACTGCAATGAAAAAGATCGAAGCAATCGTACGTGAAGAAAAGTTCCATTTGATAAAAATTGCTCTTGAAGAAAAAGGCTTCATCAGCATGACGGTTAGTGAAGTAATGGGCCGAGGTAAACAAAAAGGCGTCTCTCTTAAATGGAGAGTCGGCGAACACCGCATCGAATTCCTGCCCAAGAAGAAACTTGAAATCATAGTCGAAGATGAAGATTGTCAGACCGTGGTCGATACCATTGTCGAAAGAGGACGCACCGGTTCGGTCGGCGACGGTAAAATCTTCATTCTGCCCGTAGAAGACGTCATTAAAATCAGGACGGGAGAGAGAGGAGAAACAGCAGTTTAAACCGGCTTGTACAGGTCTTTACAAAGACTAAAAGCCAGTGGCTTTTAGTCTTTGTAATATAGATGTAATATTT
>DAOUFH010000254.1:0-4770 GCA_034429955.1 Dehalococcoidales bacterium | reverse complement strand
TGAAGTCGTTGGTTCGCCTCCTGCGACAAGGGTTAAAGTAAAGGTTAGTTGATCAAAATAGAGAGTCCGGCAGATGACAGGCTGCCGGACTTTCTATTTTACTTTTTAAACAGCATAAGGTTAAACTAATTGAAGAGGATATTTTGAGGCGAACTAAAATTGAAACTGGGTAAATGGATTCGGGCGCTGATGATCACCTTTGATATGGTCCTGCTGGCGGTGATTATCTATAACATAGCCAGCCGGACTGCACCGGTTGAGAAACCGGTCTTCTGGGTGGCTGCGGCGATTGAGATTGCAATCTCTTTATTGACGTATCGCTTCTGGATGGGTTCTGTGGGCAAGAAGGGTTTTACTGCCGGACGGATTACAGCCGCCATTCTTTTGGTTATCGGCCTGGTTACTCCGCTGACGTTGTATTTAGTCGGACCGGCTTATTTACATGATGCCAGCAGCACCGATATCTTTTACATCTGGTCGATAGTGGGTTTGATTATATATAGCAGTTTCACTCTGGAGAAACGTACAGCCGATAAATCCTGAAACTGAATTAAAAAGCCCCTGATATCAGGGGCTTTTGATTACATCAAATCTTCTTCGCTGGCTTCTATAGCTTTTTGCAATTCGGCGTTAAGCAGTGGCGGTAGCCCTTCGATGTCAACCCTTAAAAACCCGCGTACAATCGTAGCAGTGGCTTCGTCGCGGGTTAAACCGCGGGCCATCAGGTATTCGACCTCTTCTTCAGCGATTTTGCCGACAGCCGCCTCATGCGACAAATCAATTCCAGCCAGGTCACCCTTCAGTTCGGGGATGGCGTACATGATGCCGCCCTTTTCCATAATCAATCCACGGCATTCCAGGTGCCCTTTGACCTCCGGGGCTTTGCCCTCGATAAAGCCCCGGGCAATCATTTTACCGCCTGTGGTAATCGCCCTTGAGATCACCTCGGTCTTACTGCCGCGTGCCTCCAGAATAGTGCGTGAGCCCACATCAAGGTCGGCACCCTCGGGGGCTACCATGATGCTGTTGAAGCGTACGACCGCATTTTCGCCGACGCAGCGAGCGGTGGGATTCATCTGCAGTGAACCCACCGGTTTCATCAGGACATAGTTGCTCAGATATTGTCCGTTCTCTTCCACGATGACGCCTGTTCTGGGGCGGACGTCCACTTCAGGATGCCACTGGTGGATCATAGTGAAGGTCAATTTGGCATTCTTTTTGATGTAAAATTCCGAAACACCCAGGTGTAGACCGGGATCGTTGCGCGGAGCGGTGGTACAGCCGGTGATGATATGTAATTCCGAACCCTCTTCCGCTATTACGATGTTATGCACATTCTGTACAGCCTGTTTTTTAGCCAGATACAGGCAGGCCTGTACCGGAAAGACTGTTTTCTGTCCCGGCAGAGCCCGGATAAAGTAGCCGTCGGCCTGGTTCAATTCAACATTGGCGGTATATTTATCTGTATCGACGGCCACAGCCTTCCACCAGTAGTCCTTCAGCCAGCTGTATTTTTGGTAGGCCTCACTCACCGGCAGGATTTCAACTCCCTCCTGCTCGCTTGAAAAATGAATGGGGGTACTGTCTTTGAGAATAAAAGTCCCGGAGCGTTCTTCCGTTTTATCCAGGATTACTCCGGCACCCAGCATCTGCTGTTTTTCTTCACCGGAGATCTGGGAAGGGTCCTTTAGATAGGGCAGGTCCTTGGGCGGGTTTTCGAATTTATTGAGATCGATATCATTCCCGCCGGCAGCCGCTTTATTAATGGCTGCCTGTGCTTTTGCCTGGTTCGATTGGTTATCTATCTTTTTAAGCAGGTCTGACACGTTTTATATCCTTTCTCTTTAATATTGGCCAGTATTTCCCGGGGGTCGCCTTCACAGCTGATACAACCGTCCAGCATAACATAGCCCGTGCGGGCGGTGACATAGTCCAGTATATAGCCGGTATGGGTGATTATCAGTCCCATACATTGCCTGTTGCGAATCGGACAGTCTTTTTCCAGCAAGGCGTTAATCAATTGGCCGATGAGAGATATATTGACCAGGTCGACTCCGGATTCAGGCTCGTCCAGCAGCACCATCTGCGGTTTCTGGGCCAGCAGTTGCATAAGTTCGGAACGCTTGATTTCTCCCCCGGAGAAACCGTAATTGATATCCCTGTCCAGAAATTCGGAAAGGTTGGCCTGCTCGGCCAGTTTTTCAATTGTGGCCACGTTACCGCTTGATTTCAGGGTGGCTGACACGATGTCATAGGTTTTAACTCCCCGTATTACCGGAGGCCTTTGTATAGAAATTCCGATTCCCAGTCTGGCCCTCTCGTCCAGTGTGGCCTGGGTAATGTCCTGCCCGTTGAATATCAATTGACCGTGTATGATTTTATATTTGGGGAAACCCATGATGGCTGAAAGCAGGGTGCTTTTACCTGCTCCATTGGGACCGAACAAAACATGTGTTTCGCCGGTTTTGATGGTCATATTGATATCATGCAGTATTTCTTTGTTTTCTACCGATACCGCTAAATTCTTTATTTCAAGCATGACCTTTTTCCTCCATTGAAAAAATGGTTTCAATAAAATTATATCAGGAAATGCCGCTATGTTGAAAAAAACGGCGAGCGACGTCTGCAAATCCGGTCGCCGGTTGATTCGCAGGGGGCCACAGCTCCGGCCGGCTGACAAATGCAGGCTACATTATAAAGGTGACCCTTATCCTCCTAAAATACTCATTGAGAAATCCCGGCATATACGTTAATATGCTTATAACGAATTACTTAATGTGGCACTAATGATTTTTGTGTAGAAGACCTGATTGAAGCTCGAAGGAGGAGGTTTCATGAAGATTTCGGTTATAGGCGTAGGACAATGCGGGTGCAATATCGCGGATGAGTTCTGGGGAATTAATGGTTATTCCAAGTCCTTTTTTGGCCGCGGCATTGAAATAGTAGTAGATGCTTTTGCGGTCAACACCGATGAAACGGATCTGGCAGGTATACACCATATCCCCAAGGACAAGCGGCACAGGATCGTAATTGGAACTTCTAAAACCTTCGGGCACGGTGTCGGTAAAATCAATGCCGAAGGTTCTAAAATCATGAAAGAAACTCACCCCTTCATTGTCGATAGCGTGCTAAGCTCCAAGAAATATCATGAAAGTGATGCCACAGTAGTTATCGCCAGCGGTGCCGGCGGTACCGGTTCAGGCGGTATCGGCTGGCTTATCCGGGGCATCAAAGAGAGAATTGAAAAACCGGTTTATGCCATCATCGTGCTGCCCTTTGCCTATGAAGAGAAGGGTGAAAACTCATATGCCGTTATCAATACCGCCACTTGTATCAAGACCGTTAATCAATATGCCGATGCGGTCTTTTTGCTGGACAATGAAAGGTTCGCCAAAGCCGATGTCGGCATCACTACCAATCTCGCCATGATCAATCAAAAGATGGTCAAGAATTTCTATGATCTCTTCTGCGCCGGGGAAGAGACTCATAACAAACACATCGGCAGCAAGGTTATCGATGCCGGCGATATCAAACAAACTCTCTCCAACATCTGCACCATCGGACGCGGAGAAATTCCTCTGACCTCTTTTTACCCTTTGAAGAAAGACAATTATAAAGAGGCCGCCAAAGAGAGTATCGGTGCGGTCGGCGCACTCGGGATGGCCATCAATAATCTAAGTTTGAATGTCAATGTGGCTGATTCACGCAAGATCATGGTAATTTTAAGCGGCCCGCGCGATATGTCGACTCTCAGTGTGATGGGTGAGCTTTCCAATGTTCTGCAGGAAAAATCTCCTGAAGCCATTATCAGGATCGGTGACTATCCGCGCAGCACCAAAGAGATTGCCGTATCCGTCATACTGTCGCAGTTGCTGGCGATTCCCAAGATGGATGAAATCTTCGCCCGCGCTGAATATCTTATCAACAAACGCCAGGAGATTGAGAAAGAAACCGCCAAGAAAATCCAGAATATGTATCGTACAGGTGTCAATATCCCCACACTGGATTAAAGCGCCTGAATCTCTGAAATCAAAACAGCCGCACGCTTAAACGTGCGGCTGTTTGCTTTGGAGTAGAATTGATCTAGCCTCCGTCCAGTGAATGCTTCTCTTTTATGGTAAAATATTGCGCCGGATTCTGCATGTATTCATAATAGTCCTGCAATAGAGAGTGATGTACTCTTTCTTCTCCGGCCAGGGCCTGATAGTAAGCTTTTTCGTTCTGATAAGTGGCTTTGTCACTCCTTTCCAGGTAGAAATCACGGGTCTTGTTTTCCATCTCCATCGCCTTTTTGACAGCTTCCAATTCCGAAACTGTATAGCTGGATTTACCGGTAGCCTCTTTAAAGATGGTGCTTAAAGTATGGGCCTGACTGTCAACCGGCATAGCGGGCCAGCCCTGCCGGGTCTGAATAGTCTGATAGATGGCAATAAATTTCTGACGATGACGGTCTTCTTCCAGAGATAGGGCTGCAAACAGTTTTTTACCGGCTTCATCCCGGCTGCCTTTGCTCATATCGGCGTAAAATTCTTTCCCGTCGATTTCCATTTGAATGGCCTGGTTGAGAGCCTGCAAGGTCAAATCTTGTTCGTTGCTCAAAGTTTTCCTCCTCGAAACGGTCTCTGTTTTCATTATAGTTGATTGTGCTGCTTAATCCGGGGATAGTGACACAAATAGAAAGTCCGGCAGCCTGTCATCTGCCGGACTCTCTATTTTGATCAACTAACCTTTACTTTAACCCTTGTCGCAGGAGGCGAACCAACGACTTCA
>DAOUFH010000253.1:0-13129 GCA_034429955.1 Dehalococcoidales bacterium | reverse complement strand
ACATGGGCAGCACGCCGCCGGTCGTTAAGCGCTTAACCAGTTCAGAGCCCTCTTCCATGATAGTCAAATCGGCAGTGAAGTTGGTGTCAAAAACTACATCGAAGCCCAGTTTCTTCAGAGCTGAATGCATCTTGCCGGGTACAAGCGAGCCGGCCGGCATGCCGAATTCCTCACCCAGCGCTACGCGTACAGCCGGGGCTTCCTGAACGACAACGGTCTTATCAGGATCAGCGATAGCCTTCCAGACATCGTCAATCGAACTCTTTTCCTTGATGGCCGCTACGGGGCAGACATGGATGCACTGACCGCAGTTGATGCAGTCGACATTGCCGATGCCCTTGTCCAAGACGGTGGTCACTTTGAGTTCCGGACCGCGGTTGGCGAAATCGATGCAACCCACGCTCTGAACTTCAGCGCACATCCGGACGCAACGTCCGCACAGTATACATTTGGCCGGGTCTCTTACGATAGCAAAACTGCTGTTGTCCAGCGGTTTTGGTTTCCCGCTGGGGGCGAAGCGTACTTCTTTCACACCCAGGTCATTGCTCAAGTCAAGCAACTGGCAGGTCTGATTCCTTTCACAGGAAAAACACCCTCTGGGGTGATTGGCCATCAAAAGTTCCACCAGTACCTTACGCGCTGAGCGAATTTTGGGTGTATTGGTGTGAACTTTCATGCCTTCAGCCGCTTCGCGTATGCAGGAGCGAATAACACCCCGTTCGCCTTCGACCTCGACAATGCAAATGCCGCAAGAGCCATCCGGTTTCAATCCCTTGAAATAACATAGGTGGGGAATGTTGATTTTGGCTATCTTAGCGGCTTCCAGGATAGTAGTACCTTCTTTTACTTTGACTTGTTCTCCGTCGATTGTCAGTGTAATCATAGTTATCTCCTTACTTCCCGCAATAAAAAGCTTGCATATTATTTTAAATTAACAAATAGCGCTTCTCAGAAAATTAAGGAAGCGCTATTTTGAATCAAATTAAGGTGACAAAAAGACCACAAGAAGATTTTACGATTGGTTTGACCGCTATCGTTAATACCCTTCCCCTGAGAACCATTGAATTATGGAAATTTTTTACACAATAATTCATATTATAGGTTCTGTGCCTTACATCACTATTTTGCCTTATTTCAGTCGCAGTGTCAAATTCTTATACGTTTAATTATTATACACTTACGTAATGCCGTTGCCAACATTTAATCGGCCGCTGTGTTCCGAAATACGGTACTCTTTCAGTATATAAATTGTTTGAAAAAGAGTGCACAGCCGGCTTTTTAACCAGGCCGGGGGTACTTTAAGCTCCGGACGGATTACCGGCGGCTATAGTAATACCCAAATACTGCATATTAGCAACATCGCCGGTAATTCACAAATATGAGATTACCTTGTCAATCAACTAAAATACTGTATCATTCTTCTCCCCGCAGTTCGGCAGTCTTGAAATCAATTCTGGGATAATAATCGGCAGATGGCTGATAGACCGGTGGATTTATGGGCAGAGAGACAAGTCCGCCGGATTAATCCCAGTAGCTGTAATTAAATAAATATCTTTACCGGAGGAGAGACCATCTTGTGAAGCTAATTCTGTCCTTTGTATTTCGTTTGGGCGGCCCCGTGATATTTCAGAGCCGGTGAAAATAAGGCTCCGGTGTAGCTGTGTCTCTCTTGACAAGTGTGTTATAATATTAGCAATCTAGAATGAAATTCGAATTGGATAATCTGAATTGAAGGTAGACGGCCAGTCGTTCTAATAGCATAGAAACTACGCTTAACTGAATTTCCGCTGCACCTGGAAAAGGTGCTTTATCTGCACTGAAGAAGATAAATACACAGATAAAATAAACGGGCGGAACTATAGATTTTAAAAACATCGTATATGCTATTCATATAGATAAACTTATTAGTTAAGCGTACATGATTTATTAGGCCTGATTTAATTATTGGATATTTCAGGGGATTCAACGGAAAGAATCTGGTTAGATAGCAGATAAAGTTAGTGTTCACGGTGGGAAAATATTCTTCATATAAAATTAAAGGAGGTTGATTTAAGGTATGAAGATTAGACACTGGATGGTTCCCCTGGCGATCCTGATTTTGTTGTCGGTGCTGCTGCTGACTGCCTGCAACGGCGGAACAACGACGCCAACAACAACCAAAGCTACCACACCTACCACATCAACAAGCACTACTACTACCACATCTCCCTCTTCCACCACTCCCACAAGCAGCAAATACGGCGGCACACTGGTTGTGGCTGAGAGCATCTTCTACGGTAAGCCGCTCGGTTGGCCGGCGGATGCCGGTTTCGATTCCTCGGTCTGGATGCAGATCGCGCTCGAACCTTTGATCCGTCAGACTTTCTCCGGCGATTACGAGCCGCTGCTGGCAGAAAGCTGGACCATTGATTACGACGCACCTTCAGTTACATTCAAGCTACGCGACGATGTCAAATTCCATGATGGCACTGCCTTCAATGCCGAGGCTGTCAAATTTAACTATGATCAAATGCTCACTTCCGGCTTCTCATCAGTTGCCACCTGGAAATCAGTCGATGTTGTCGACGAGTACACCGTTCGAGTCAACCTGAATGTGTGGACCAACAGTGCTCTCTCCAACTTCGCCTTTAGCGGTAGAGCCTATATGGTTTCCCCCACTGCTTATGAGCAGCACGGCATCGATTGGATGCGCGACAACATGGTGGGCACCGGTCCTTTCATGCAGGACTACATTGAATCCGGTGTCCGGGTTGTCTACAAGAAGAACCCCAACTACTGGGGCACTGATGCCGATGGTAATCAGCTGCCTTACCTTGATGGAATCGAATACTGGGGTATTTCCGATCCTATGACGATGATAGCTTCTTTGAAATCCGGTCAGATTATGGGCTTCAACGGTCCGCCCGACAAGAACCTGTATGAATTGAAGCAGGCCGGCTACAGTGTTGCGATTACTTCTGCGGGTGTCGGCGGCTACTTCCCGGACAGCGCTCATGCCGATTCGCCGCTATCCAAACTGGAAGTCCGCGAAGCGGTTGAGTATGCGATCGATAAAGATGCCATTTCTGATGCCCTCAGCTATGGTTTCTGGGATTGCGCTTATCAGTTTGCTCCTCCCGGCGCCACCGCGTATGATTCCTCCCTGCCCGGACGCCATTATGATAAGGACAAGGCCAAGCAATTGCTGACCGCCGCCGGTTATCCCAATGGCATCAGTATCAAGATCATCGGTACTTCCGATAACAAAGATATTATAACAGCCATGCAGGCCCAGTTAGCTGAAGTTAATATCACTGTTGAACTGGAAATACCTGACAGCGCCAAATTCCAGGAATACGGCCTGAGCGGTTGGAATAACGGCTACATCTATGGCGGCCCTCAGGGCGCTTCCAGCTGGATTAACACTATCAGCAGCTTCGTGAATCCGGCTTCGGACTACTATTCAGCCTGTCTGAGGACCGATGAATTCACCAATCTCTTCAATGCTGCTATGAATTCCAAAGAGAAAGACCCTGCTAAAGAGCAGGCTGTCGTCGATTACATCTACAACACCGCTATGATTCTGCCGATGCAGCATGCGACCCGCGGCTGGGTTACTGAAAACTTCGTTAAGGACGCCGGTTTCTTCACCGATGCGGCCGGTTTCTACTGGACTCCGGCATACGCCTGGCTCGACAGATAATATTTACCGGCAAAAAAATACAGGGAGGTTGGACTGCAGTCCAACCTCCCTGTTCTATTTAATCAAACTTAATAAAGAAAGGCCGGTATATTTTTGTACCAGCCTCTCTGGGTTAGCGAAGCGAATCGGTTTACTGTTCGGGCTGCATCTCTTTGGGGGCCACGTCATGAACACCGCCCTCGACGATAGTGCGAGGCGAGACAATGGTAAGTTTGGCATTATCCTGGAAATCTTTAATGCTCATAGCGCCGCAGGTGCTGATGGTGGCTTTTATCTTGGCCAGTGAGATGTTGAGGTTATCTTTAAGACTGCCGGCGTATGGCACATAACCGTCAACGCCCTCTTCAAAGGTCAGAGAATCTTTATCTTCGCCGGTGTCATATCTCTGCCAGTTCTGGGCGCGGTTGGTGCCTTCACCCCAGTACTCTTTAAGATATTTGTTACCTTCAACTACTTTCTTGGAGGGGCTTTCATCGAATCTGGCGAAATAACGTCCGAGCATAACGAAGTCTGCCCCCATAGCCAGCGCCAGCACTATCTGATGGTCGTGATTGATGCCGCCGTCGGAACAGAGCGGGATATAAATACCGGTCTTCTTGAAATAGGCGTCGCGGGTTTTGGCGATATCCAGCAGGGCAGTAGCCTGTCCGCGGCCGACTGCTCTTTGCTGGCGGGTAATGCAGATAGAGCCGCCGCCGATGCCGACTTTAATGAAGTCGGCACCGCATTTGACCAGGTAATTGAAGCCTTCCGAATCAACTACATTACCGGCGCCGACTTTTACCGAATCGCCGTATTTTTTCTTGATGTAGGTCAGTGTATCGCCCTGGTATTCGGTGAAACCGTGAGATGAATCGATGCAGAGCACATCGGCTCCGGCTTCCACCAGTGCCGGGACGCGCTCGGTATAGTCCTTGGTATTGATGCCGGCGCCTACCATCAGGCTTTTGTTGGAATCCAGCAATTCGAGGGTATTAGCCTTGTGTTCTACGTAGTCTTTACGGAAGACCATGTAGACCAGATGCTGGTTGTCATCTACAATCGGCAGGACGTTCAACTTATTGTTCCAGATCAAATCATTGGCCTCGGAGATACTGATGCCGATGTTACCCACTTTAAGATTTTTGATCGGAGTCATAAAAGTGGAAATTTTTTTATCCGGGGCATCTTTGCTGATGCGATAGTCGCGGGAAGTGACCAGTCCGAGCAGTTTGCCGTTGGGCAGTCCGTCATCGGTAATAGCCACCGTCGAATGACCGGTTTTGGCTTTCAGCTTCAACAAATCGGCTATGGTGTTCTGGGGAGTGAGGTTGGAATCACTGCTGACAAAGCCGGCCTTGAAAGTCTTGACTCTGCGGACCATATCGACCTGTTTGTCGATGGACTGTGAACAGAAAATAAAGGAAAGGCCGCCGCAGCGGGCCAGTTCGATAGCCAGGGTATGGTTTGAGACAGCTTGCATAATGGCGGAAACAATCGGGATATTAAGACGCAGAGGTTTGGGGTCTCCGGTTTTATATTTGGTTAAACTGGTTGAAATATCGATATTTTGAGGTGTACATTGCTTGGTCGTCAGATTGGGAATGAGCAGGTATTCATCAAAAGTGCGGGAAATTTCTTCAAATATTTTAGCCATTTCAGTAATCTCCTTACTTAAAAGCAAGCTTTTTTAAATAATATGACCCTGATAAAAGATATAAAAGCAGGACAAAATACAGAGGGTTTAGAATCTTTCAGACAGGGTCTCGCGAGGTTTTCATACATGCTTTTTAATATATATATTCTGTATACTTTATATATTTTTTCGGCCTCTTGTCAAGAGTGAATTCAGCCCGTTTGTAAATACTGCGGTTACCGGCATGGAAATTAATGTAAACTCTAATACAATAATATATATACCCTAAATAAAGCGGGAGAATGTGATGAACAAAATAAAGCAGGCAGAACGTCAGTTCCTGGACAAGACCTTTGGAGCGCGGGTCAACTACCGCCGGGTAGAACTCAAACTATACGGGCATGATATTGCAGCTCTGCCGGGACTGGTTAAACCCCTGGTGGGCAATACCGTTCCGGATGCCATTGTTCAGCCGGTGTCCGAAGATGAACTGGTAACTCTGGTTAAATGGGCTGCCCGTAACGGAATACCCTTGACTCCCCGCGGTAAAGCTACTACCGGTTACGGCGGAGTATTGTCTTTGAAAGGCGGGCTGGCAGTCGATTTTTATTATATGAAAAATGTTAAAAACATCGATAAAGCCAATTTGACCGCTACGGTAGAGCCGGGGATCGTATTTGAGAAGCTGGATGCGCGTTTAAAAGAGGCCGGACTGACTTTGAAATCCTATCCCTCCAGCTATCCGGCCGGGACACTGGGCGGCTGGCTGGCACAGGGCGGTGCCGGTATCGGCTCTTTTGAGTTCGGCTGGTTCCGGGAAAGTGTTATTGCGGCCAGACTGGTCACAGCCTCCGGTGAGGTTAAAGTCATGTCGGGCGAGGACCTGGATATGGTCAACGATGCCTGCGGCATCAGTGGCTTTATCAGCGAGATCACGCTTAAAGTCCAGCCGGATGAGGAACTGGAAGTGGCCTCGCTGGGCAGTCCCAACGGCCAGAAATTGCAGGAACTGATCGAACAGTTAATGCAAAAAAACGTACCGGTATGGTCGCTGTTGTTTATCAACCCGCGTATGGCGGAATTCAGAAATCTGGCCCCTCTGATGGAACATTATGGTCAGCCGGTTGAAGAAAAGGTGGAAATTCCCAAACTGTATATTACCACTGTAGCCTACCGAAAGAGCGATAGCCCCAGAGTGCAGTCTATGCTGCAGGAAATCAGCGAGGCGACCCAGTCGGTCAGATTGCCTCAAAAAATCGCTGAACATGAATGGGAGAACCGTTTCCGTATCATGATTATCAAGCGGCTGGGCCCCAGCCTGGTACCGGCTGAAGTGGTAGTGCCGTTAAAGAACCTGGGTATCTTTATCCTGGAGTTGGAAAAACTGGTCAACCAGCCTCTGGTTAAAGAGGGCATCGCTATTAAAAAAGGCCGGGATGGCTCACCCGAGGTGGTTATTCTGGGGTTCATTCCCAGCGACCAGCGCCGCTTTAAATATAATTTTGTTTTCGGCCTGTCTTTGACGGTGATGAGCATTGCGGAACAGTGCGGCGGCCGGGCTTATTCCACCGGGCTTTATTATGCCAATAAGGCTGATAAGGTGCTGGGCAGGGAGAGGCTCAAAGCCCTGCAAGAATTCAAGCGGACCCATGATCCTGAGGGTATTATGAATCCGGGCAAAGTGCTGGGACACGGCCTGTTCAGTAAATTCATGGGACTGGCCGGCAGTCTGGAGCCTGTCATACGCGTCTTCGGTAATAATGTTATTACTGAGATCGGGGAGCGGCCTTTTAAAGCGGTTAAAGATATCCCTGCCGATGTAGCCTGGTATGCCTATGCCTGTTCTCAGTGCGGCTATTGTGTGGATGAATGCGACCAGTATTACGGCCGGGGTTGGGAGAGCCAGAGCCCGCGCGGTAAATGGTACTGGCTTAGAGAGTATATGGAGGGCAGGGAAAAATGGGACCAGTTCATGGTTGATGCGATTATTGCCTGTACAACCTGTGAGCTGTGTAACCACCGTTGCTCCGCCTCTTTGCCGATAGAACAGTCTTGGCTGAAATTACGCGGCAGACTGATTGATGAAGAAAAGCGCATGACTTTTCCGCCTTTTGAGATCATGGCGGCCGCCCTGAGTAAAGAGGGCGATATCTGGGCAGGCTACCGGAAAAACCGCACCGAGTGGTTTCCGGCAGACCTGGTTGCAAAGCATGGTGTGGCTCACCGGTCCAAAGCAGTCTATTTTGCCGGCTGCACCGCCAGTTATGTGGAGAAAGATATCGGTATGGCCAGCGTCCGTTTGCTGGATGCTGCCGGGGTTGATTTCAGCTACCTGGGTGAAGTGGAGAATTGTTGCGGTACTCCGATGCTGGTCTGCGGCAAATGGGATGTCTTTGAGGAAACTATCCGTAAAAACATCCAGGCGGTTAAAGATAAAGGCGCCGATACCGTAATCTGTTCCTGTCCGGCCTGTGATATGATGTGGCGGCAGGTCTATCCGCGCTGGGCTGAGAAACTGGGCATTGAATATAATATCAAAGCCCGGCATTACAGCGAGGTGATAGCGGACAAACTGCAGTCCGGTGAGTTCAAGTTTCCGGCCAATAATCACCAACCTCTAACGGTGACCTGGCATGATTCCTGCCATATCGGGCGTGTTTCAGGGGTTTATGAACCGCCTCGTCAGGTGATTGAAGCGATTCCCAATGTCAAACTGGTAGAAATGGAGCATAACCGTGAAAAAGCGCATTGCTGCGGCAGTGTATTGACCTTGATTAAGGAACCGCCGGTAGCTGCAGAGATCGGTTGTGCCCGTCTGCAGGAAGTAGAAAACGCGGGAGCTTCCAGAGTGCTGGCGATGTGTCCCTGCTGTGAATTTCAGTTCAGGGTTAGTGCGGAGGCTAAAAAGAGTCCGGTTGAGGTAATCGACCTGGCCAGGTTTGCCGCTTCCAATCTGGGCTTTGATTTCCCCGACCCCAACCCTGAGGTCTTGCGCCAGTGGGCGGTCTTCGATGCCATGATAACACTGATGACGCCGGAAGGTTTTGCCAAATTGATGGGCACTATGTGGCCGCAGTTATTGGATGCCATGCCTCTGGGCATGGGCAGAATGATGAGAGTTATGGGTAAAATACCCGGAGCTTTGAGTCTCATGAACCCCCTTTTTCCGGTGCTCTTTCCGGCTTTGATGCCTGCCATGCTGCCCAAATTGATGCCGGTACTGTTGGACCGGGTCGGTAAGGCCATTCCCCTGCCGGACTATATGAGCGAACAAATGCCTGAACTTATGCCGGGGGTGATGCGTAACCTGATGCCTCACATGATAAAAGATGTGGTGCCTCTGGTTACCCAGCCTTTAATAGACTATCTGAAAGGCAAGTGAAAGACGTAGTCCGGTTAACCGGGATGGCGGCCAACTGAAAGAGCGGAGTACACTCCGCTCTTTTTTCTCATAATTAGACGGCACTGTTTTTAATATTGCAGTCCGTCGATAACCTGATACCTTGCCTGGAGTCGCTGCAGTTGATCTTCATCCGCCTGCATGTGAGCGTTAGTATCGACACTGATGCCGAATAATGTCTTCAGCCCCTGCTGGCATTCGGCTTTGTGCAGTCCGGCTGCCCAGGCCCGGCAGCAGTCAGGTTTAAAATCGTGAATACGGCATAATTGCAATCCGGTTTCAGGCTGGACGGACAAGAAAACGCAGGCGCCGTCAGTATGAACTAAAAGGAAACTTTCAGTACCCGGCCAGCGGCGGTCGGTATACTCCGCAATAAACCGGTCAGGTTCAATGTTTAAACGCCCGGCTATAGCCTGTGTTTCCCGGAGTGTAAGCCAGGGTTGAAACTTACGGCAGCAGGTTCCACAGCAGATGCAGAAGTACTTCATTATTCGCTTGTGCCCGGTTATCGATTACGATAAATTTTATTTGTAAGTGCGCCCTGCGACAGGCAGGGCGTTTTTGAAGTCTGAATTAATAAGTAGCGGATTTCTCTTTAACGATAGCCAGTTTGACTTTGCCGTCTTCCGTTTCGATGTCGCTGGTGTAGCCGCATTGCAAACACTGCTCATAGCGTCCGTAATAATCAACGCTGGAGTAGATGTTGCCTTTGCACTTTGGACACTGTTTCCGAGTTAACATTTTAATACCTTCACCTTAGTTTGTATTCTTCCGGAGACCGCCTCCAGAAAAAGCGCTTCTTGTTTTTTGATTTCTATCTTACGAATATCAAGATACGATGTTATATGATAATGACGAAGAGAACCTTTGTCAACACTCTTATACGAGGTGGATCGGCCCGCCGGTAAGATGCCGGTGTATATTACATAATACAATTATTTAGCCTCAAAACCGGCCACAGGTCGCTTCCGCTTCTTTTGATTTTACGCTTGAATATTGTATTGGCCGATTATTAAGAAAATATAAAAACCGGGTAAAAAAAGGTTACAAAAAGGTTACAATTTTCCCTTTGGGGCTGTTATGTATAAAATACAATAATATAAATAATTATTATATAAATCGTCGCGGTGTTGTGAAAATGCTTCTCAAGTACATTAGATAAGAGTAAAATAGTGGGAATATGGATGTTACCAGAATATTGCGCCTGATAGCCTGCATTATAATTGCAGTTTGTATACCTCTGATTTTGCTTTCCGCCAGCCTGGGTTGGGGGTTCAACAGTCACTGGTTGTATGTCTATGGTTTCGATAAATATGCTGTGTCTGAAACTACCGGTTTAAGCAGCGCAGACCTGGATAAGACAGCCGGTGCCTTAATCGATTATTTTAACAACGGAGAAACCTATATCCAGGTCGAAGTCGAGGCAGGCGGGCGGACTATACAGCTATTCAATGATGAAGAACAGGTCCATTTCAAAGACGTCAAAGACCTGGTCAGGCTGGACTACAGGGTCTTTTTCATCAGCCTGATTGTGCTTGTACTGATGGTCTTCATGCTGGCGCGGTCTTCCTCCCGAAATGGTGTGCGCAACGTTCTCAAATCTATTTTTACCGGCTGCCTGCTGAGTATCGTGATTATCTTTGCGCTGGGTCTGGGTTCCTGGCTGGACTTCGATGCCCTGTTCCTGCAATTTCATTACCTGGCTTTTACCAATATGTTCTGGTCTGCTTCCGGTTATATGCTGCTGCTGTTTCCGGGTGGATTCTGGTATGATGCAGCCTTTATTTGTATAGCCTTTATGGCCTCACTGGCTGTGGTTATCGGGGCGGTCTGTCTGGTGCTTGTAAGGTCTCTGGGGAAGCTGAATAAAAGATAGTCATTGCATTAATAAAGGTTATATATATGACTAAAATAGGCTTAATAAATTCTTATTGACAACTTTAAGGTTTGTGCCTATGATGTATATTCGACAGTGGTAATAAACCGAGGCCTTTTTTAATGAAAGAGCTAGAAAGAATCAGTGCTCAACCGCAGGTTAATCCTCAAGCCGGTACTGCTGCAGCAACACCTTCTTACAATCTGTATCAAAAACGCTGGTTTTGCGTCGGTCTTTATCCCTCCGGAAAAACTTTCAAACAGGATGCCGAGTCTCCTATTCCCTTCCTGGAAATTATGAACCGTTCGGTGGTGGCCTGGGTGGACTATATGACCGATGACCCGGCCAGAGACATCCCTGTGGTAGCAGCTCAGATGGGATTCAGCGAGTCTTTCATTGCTTCGCTCTCCGGAGACCCGCAGTTGCACTACCAGGATTTTGATACCGAAATGTGGATGCGTTTTCCCTCCATTCAGATCAGGGGCACCGATGTGCAATCGCATCCGTTAGTGATGTTGATTCGCCGTAACTTTGTATTCACTATCCATGTCAGCCTGGTGGACAAACGCTTCATCCGTTTGCGGCGTTATTCCGATACTATTTTGAAAAAAATCCCGGTGGACGGCCTGCCGGAAGATAAATTGTCATCCCTGATGATACGTATCATCGATGCCAACAATGATAGCAATACCCGTCATTTACGCGTGATTGAAGAGAACGGGGATGACCTTAATGAAGCCATGATGGATCCTAAAACCGACAGGTCCGCCATCGGTCCCAAGATATATAATCTCAAACATGCCCTGATTATTTATATGAATGCGCTGTGGGAATGCGTGGATGTTCTGCATGCTTTGCGATACGGCGATGCCGAGCTGATAACTAACGATGAAAAACAGCTGGAAATCATCAGTGTCATGGCCGATGAAGTGAAAAGCCAGATCGGCCTGGCGGAGCATATGTCGGATGTTCTGGCCTCCGGTCTGGAGGTCATGCAGACCATCTACAATAATCAGTTACAGACTTTGAACAACCGTCTGGCTATGGTGATGACCTATCTCACTATCGTAGGTACTGCTGTCCTGGTGCCCAACACCCTGGCTACGATTTTTAGCAACAGCGCTTTCGGTATGGATGCCGGTGATACCTGGTGGTACCTGCTGGTAATTATAGGCTCGACTATCGGCGCTACCCTTTTCGTTTGGTGGTGGGTTCGCAAGATGGGCTGGCTGCCCAGAAAACCGGACTAACAGATACCGGTCGGAAGGTGTTAAATCAGGGAGCGTGAACTGGTTCACGCTCTTTTTGTTTCGCCGTTATCGGAATTGTACCTGGTGGCCGGGTCCAGCCTGGCAATCCGCCGCAGGGAATCGTCTTTCTCGGCGGGGGTCAATTTGGCTTTACGTACCGCCCTGGAGAGCAACTCTATCGACAGGTCGTAGTTAGTGCGGTCGACAGGATAGGGAATACCGTCTTTGCCGCCGTGGGCGAAGCTGTAACGGGCCGGGTCGCGATAGCTTGGGGCAACGCCGTAAATCAGCTCGCTAATCAGGCTGAGAGCCCGGATGGTTTTGGGCCCCACTCCTGACAGTCCCAATAGCTGCTCGAAATCGGCCGGCTGGCGTTCATAGGTACTCAACAGGATTTTGGACAGGCTGTCGGGGTGCAGGTCGTTGACCTCTATTTGATGCCGGCGCGGCAGCTCCAGCGTTTTCAGTTTTTTGAGTTCCTGCAGCAATACCTCCGGTTTTTGATTGTTGGAGATTTCTGTAATGGTATTGCGGGCCGACCGGCTTTCCGAAGCCACCAGATTGAGCGATTGGCCGTGGCTTTCTGCCAGTACGGCCGCATGCGGTTCATTGACGAAGTCCTTTAAGCTTTCGCTCAGCCAGTGATAACGCCGGGCGTAATGATTTTCTTCGTTCATGCCCTGCTGCACTACTGCCCACTGTCCGCCGGCGGTGAAAACAAAAACATGATGATAAAGCTGGTAGCCGTCCTGTATGGCGGCGGAATCAACTTTAGCAGCCATACGGCTGGCATAGACCAGGGGTTGTGGGTTTAAACCGAGTTGATTGCCCCATTTTTCGATCTCCCCCGGTGTCTCCCGCGAGGTACGACCCTTGCCTCCGGCTACAAAAATCCCCAGCTCTTTTTCCAGCCCCTTCAGCCCTTCTTTTAAAGCTCCGCAAAGGGTTGTTGTAACTCCTGAAGAATGCCAGTCAAAGCCCAGGACGCAGCCGAAGGCCTGGAACCAGAAGGGATGAGAAAGACGTTTAAGCATTTCCTGGGGGCCGAATTCATCGACAATAACCAGGGTTATTTCCCGCGCCAGTTTGACCATGCGGTGAAACAACCAGTACGGAGCTTTGCCTCCATGGAGAGGCAGATAGGCAACACCGGTGCGGGCAGGACCTTTAGCGCCGTTCAAAATACTTCACCGTTAATTACCGCAGGTACTGCAGCTTCCTCCGCTGCAGGATGAACAGGAGCTTCCTCCGATTTGTTGAGTGCTGCCATAGGAGTCCACTGTTTTAGAATAGCAGGCGGATAAGA
>DAOUFH010000252.1:0-4692 GCA_034429955.1 Dehalococcoidales bacterium | reverse complement strand
ATCTTCAACCAGCGGTTTGTGTTTTTCGACATTGGCGTAACGCACCAGTTCCAGGACATCATTAGCCTCTTCCTGGGATTGAAAACAAACCGGATTTTTGAGATTACCCATAATGAACCTGAAGCCGGAAATGCCGCCGTACTGGCCTGAGCAAATCTCACGGCCGGTTTCTACCTGCTCGGGTTCACCGCGTCCCAGCTCTTCAAAACCGTACAATTCATAGTTCTGGGGGTCTTTCAAAACGCCGTCGGCGTGAATACCGGAGGCGTGCGCAAAAGCATTGGCGCCTACACCGGGCTGATTGATGGGAATGGGGACATCAAAGGCATAGGAAGCGTATCTGGTGATTTTATTGGACCTGGACATATCAATGCTGTTGCCGATCTCGTAGCGGCTGGCGAAGTTCTTGGATTTTTTTACCGCCAGGATGGTGGCGACCAAATCGGCATTGCCGGCCCGTTCGCCGATGCCGTTAATGGTGGTATTGATATAAACATCCTGACCGGCATCGAGGGCTCCCTTGGCCCCCGCCAGGGAGTTGGCTACAGCCATACCCAGATCACCGTGGCAATGGACTTCGATAGGCATCTCGGTCCTTTCAGCCAGATATTTGCAGCTATCATAAATAGTAAAGGGATTATCATAGCCCAGAGTATCGCAATAGCGGAAGCGGTCGGCTCCATGCTTTTTAGCGGCCTGCCCGAATTTAACCAGGTAGTCGATATCCGTCCGTGAGGCGTCTTCGGCATTAACTCCCAGTGAAACACAGCCCAGTTTACGGGCGGTATCCACCGCCTCTGTCATCTGTTTGATGATGTCTTCTCTGGTCATCTTACCCTTGAACTTGCCGTTAATCATCTGGTCCGAGGTCGAGATGGAAATATTCAGATGCTTTATCTCGGGTACTATCTTGAAACACAGCTCGACATCCGGGACGATAGCCCTGATCCAGCCGCCCAGACGGGTAGATTTAATAACACCCAGACGGGCCAGTTCCAGGTTGGCTTTTAAATAAAGAGTTTCATGTCTGGTGGTGGGAAAACCAAATTCGGATTGGAAAACACCCATCTCGTCCAGATAGAGATTTATCAGAGTCTTTTCCAGTTTGGAGAGTCCCAGTTTGGCAGTTTGGACACCATCTCTGTTGGTCACATCCAGGAAATAGATCTTAGGCATTTTATACACCTCATCCCCCAGTCAGCAACCAGAAACCGGTGATATACCGGCAATCCTTCCGGCATACTGATTATCTTAGCATGACAATCGAACGGTTATCAAACCTGCGTCAGATGAAAGACTATCAGCAGCCAACAGAAAGCGGGTTAACTGCAACAGCAGCCCGGACTCGGATAATTGAGCCCGGGCCTTTATTTTGTCTGATAAACACTAATGTTTCCGGCCGGAAACCGCCGCCAGGGGAGCAACCGTAATCCAGATGGTGATGGTAATCAGCATTGATTTAACATAGGAAATCGAGGCGATGCCGAAATCCGGAGCTATCGCACCCCACAGCAGCATCAGAAAGAAAGCACTCAGAAAAAAGCCGGGAATGGCAGCCAGAATTCTAAAATAACCCATTATCTACCTCCTGAATCTTAAATCTTGAATCCTTTTTACATTGTATTAAATGTCTGCCACCCGTTCACCCTGCAAAGGCAGGGAATCGCACTGGCCTTTAGTCCAGGAATTCAAGTTGCCGGAAGAGCTGCAGAGTGCTTAACTTATTATCAGACAGCTTCAGGAGGGATGTTATGAAAATCGGTGTATGCGGTATTGCCTGTGAAAAATGCCCCCGTATGACCAGAGGGGAATGTCCTAACGGAGAATCCGGCTGCCGGCCGCGGGAAAACCGGTTTTGCCGGATCTGCGACTGCGCTTTCCACAAGGGAGTCGACTTGTGTTTCGAGTGCGCCGACTTCCCCTGCGAAATTACGAAGTCCGGGCCCATCACTTATGGTTACTGCGGGTATTTATCCGGCAAAATGTAAAGAGCCGGTCAGGGCCTATTCACGGATGACTTTTTCGATATCATTGAAGGATTTGCCGATGATGTCCTTGATTTTAACCAGCTTTTCAGGCGCCATCCGGCGAGCTTCAGCGCGAATTGAAAAACCTATACGCCTCAAGTCTTCGTAAATATCCTGGATATCCTGACGTCCTTCAAAGTTCCACCAGTCCTCCATCTGTTCCTTGATTTTATCGATAGCGCCGGTCTGCTCTGCCAGGAACTTACGCCCTTCTTCGGTGATGGTGTATATTTTTTTACCGTCCTGTTCCGCAGATTGCACATAGCCCATATCCTCCAGCATCTGGAGGGTAGGATAAACACTGCCGGCACTGGGGGTATAAAAACCTTGAAAACGACTTTCCAGTTCGCGGATTATCTCATAACCGTGAGAAGGTTTGTCTTTCAGCAGGTCCAGTATGACGTATTTTAAATCACCTTTATAAAACATGCGGGCCCTCCCTTCAAATCTGTTCCAATGACGTTTAAACATTATTTTCCTCCCTTTTTATCAACTACCTTTATTATAATACAACATATTGCGATTTATCAAGATATATCGTAATATATTAAGTAACACTCTCTATTTTACCGCTCGGTGCTGCCAACAACAGGTGCCCACCGCTAAAAACAGCTTCAAAATAGCCTGGTTTTCCGATTTAACATAGATTTAACAAATAATTGATGACAAATTAAAAAAAATGGACTATTATATTATTAGCAGTCAAGGTTGAGGACTGCTAAAGCAAAAAACTAACAACCTGGTCCGGTCGGTTAAGGCCGGAAGGAGGGGAAAGATGTTTAGAGGTGGATTTGTTAACAAGGCTCGTTGCCCCAAGTGCGGAGGAAGTGTTTACCTGGATTCCGACTATTACGGTTGGTATGAGGAATGCCTGCAGTGCGGTTACACCCGCAATTTGAAGAAAGTGCCGCAGGTCAAGATGGGAGAGAGCGAAAGCGATAAATATGTAACCGAAACAGTCGCCAATGGCGCTAAGAGCTAGTACCGATTATTTTGATAATCCGGGGAAAATACATTGGTTACAGGAGAAGCTGACCAACTAAATTAAAAAGAATTGACTGTACAAATTCAAGCAGTGTTGCAGAGAGTTGCCAAATTTTTGTAAACTATTTAGAAGTTTGCTCTGCAGCACTGCTTTTATGACAGAGTAAATTTCAGGAGGATTACTGATGCCGGTATATGATTATGAATGTGGGAAATGTGCCCATAAATTTGAGATGAGACGCTCCTTCAGCGAAGGGGCCAGCGCTACCTGTCCGAAATGCCACAGCGAGGCTGAAAGAGTGTTTGCACCGGTGCCTATCGTTTTCAAGGGCGCCGGATTCTATGTCACCGATTACCGTAAAGAGCCTGCCCCGTCCGAGAACAGCTCATCCTGCGGTTCGGGATGTAACACCGGTTGTTCAACACCCGGCAGTTGCTGCAGTTCAGGCCAGTCCTGCTGCGGCGGTTAGCCGTCAGGTCTTTCCTTACAGTAGCACAGCAAAACTATAGATTACTGTTCACAAGGAGATATAAAACACCATGGATAAGTACACACCTTTGGGAGATAATGTCCTGGTTAAACCCGCAGCCGCCGAAGAAGTTAGAAAAAGCGGGTTAATCATTCCGGACAGTGCCCAGGAAAAACCTCAGGAGGGCACTATTATCGCAGCCGGGAAAGGCCGTATAACCAAAAATGGTAACGTCATACCCATGACGCTTAAAGCCGGCGACCGGGTCATCTTCGCCAAGTATTCCGGTTCGGAAATGAAAATAGAGGGTGAAAAATATCTTATTATGCCGGAAAGCGATATCCTGGCAGTTCTGGCCTAATTTTGTTTTAGGAAGGGGAGTTAAATGGCTAAACAGATTTCATTCAGTGAAGAAGCTCGTAAATATTTTAAAGAAGGTGTAGATACACTGGCGGATGCTATTAAAGTGACACTGGGACCGCGCGGCCGCAACGTAGTGCTGGATACCCATTTCGGCCCGCCCAACAGCACTCATGACGGAGCCAGCATCGCCAAAGAGATTGAATTGAAGGACCGTTATGTTAACCTGGGTGCTTCAGTGCTGAAAGAAGCCGCTAAAAAGACGGCGGACGAGGTCGGTGACGGCTCTACCACCTCCACCATTCTGGCCCAGGCTATCATCGATGAAGGTTTCAAGAACATTGCCGCAGGAGCTGAAGCCCTCTCCCTGAAATACGGACTGGAAAAAGCTACTGCCGCAGTAATTGAAGAATTGAAGAAAATGGCCAAACCGGTCAAGACCAAAGCAGACATGGTGCGGGTAGCCACCGTAACCTCCCACGATGCTGAAATCGGTGAAATTATCGGCGATATTATGGATAAAGTCGGCAAAGACGGCGTTATCACCGTTGAAGAGGGCAAAGGCACCCAACTGGAAGTCGAATACACCGAAGGCATGAAGTTCGACCGGGGTTATGTCAGTCCTTATTTCGTCACCGATTCGGATAAAATGGTAGCCGCCGTGGACGACCCCTATATTTTTATTACCGATAAAAAACTGGAATCGCTGGCGGATGTACTGCCGATGCTGGAAAAGGTGACTACGGTCAGCCGCAATATCGTCATTATCGCTGAAGAGATCGAAAAAGATGCCCTGGCGGCCCTGGTAGTCAATAAAGCCAAGGGTAATTTGAATGTCGTCGCCGTAAAGG
>DAOUFH010000251.1:0-11815 GCA_034429955.1 Dehalococcoidales bacterium | reverse complement strand
TGGTGATGCCTCCTATCATAAAAGCCGCTCCGACTGCCGCTCCGATCATCCCCGGAATACCCAGTAAAAAGGCCAGTGCGATGCCGGGCAGCACCCCGTGAGCCAGGGCGTCTCCGATAAAAGACAGTCCCCGTAAGATCACGAAGGTGCCTGCGACGGCACAGGCTATCGAGACCAGCCCGCCGGCCAGCAAAGCCTTCCACATAAATTCATTGTAAATAAAGGGATTAAGAAAAATTTCCAAAGCCGGTTAATCCTTATCTCTGCCGAATCATTGCGGCCGATATTTTCTAATTGTAATATTTACGCCTGAAAAATTATACAACGGCCTTCAGTCCTGCAATGCCCCGGTTATCACGTCGGTCATTTCATTCATGAAAGTGAAATATGAGCCGTCTTCAGGCAGGGTATTGGTATTAAGTTCTACCAGCTTTACTCCGGTCTCATCAGAAATGGTCTTGGCTACAGCTAAAGAGGTGCCGACTTCGGTAAAGATAACTTTAACAGAGTGTTCTTCTATGGCAGCTTTAAGTTCGACCAGATTGGCTGCCGTCACTGCGGATTGAGACGAGAGACCGGGAATGATCATCCCTATCAGCTCGAAACCGTAGCGGTCGGCATAATAGCCCATAGACTCGTGTCCGGTGACCAGGAGTCTTTGCTCTTCCGGTATTGCTCCGGTCTTAAGTGCAATGCTTGTGTCCAGGGCATCCAGCCGGGTTGCCAGATCGTCGGCCCTGGCACTTAAATCCCAGCCGAAATCAGAATTTAGTTCGGTTGCCAGAGCTTCTACTACCTGTATCAGCAGGTGCGGGTCGGTCCACAGATGCGGATCGCCGGCGGAGTGATCATGCTCGTGAGCATCTTCTTCGTGATTCTCCTCCTCTTCGATCGAGTGGCGGATTTGGATGTAATCCGAAGCGGTGAAGACTTTGATGCCTTTCTCCGCCGCATTGTCCAGAGCATCATCCAGTCCGCTTTCCAGGTGCAGTCCGTTGCGCACGATAAAATCGGCCTGGTTAACTTTTTCGATGTCTTTGGCGGAAGGTTCCCATTCATGCATATCCATACCATTGGGAATCAGGACGGTAACTTCGGCCTGTTCGCCCACCAGGTCTTTTACCAGGGAACCCATTATAGCATAAGTAACCACGATGGACTTGTTTTCGTTGGGGTTGCCTGTCGTCTGACAGCCTGCTGCGGCAAGCATCAAGACAATAACCAGAATGCTGCTAAAAAGTTTCTTCATCAGGTGTGCTCCGTTGATTATTTTGAGTCGGGTTTTTTATTGCAGTCCGGACAAATGCCGTAGAAATCCAGGCGGTGGTCAATAATGCGGAAGCCGGTATCGGCTACCAGCTGAGCCTCGGTTTCAGCTACATTACAGTTGGTGAAGTTGACCACCCGGCCGCACAGAGAACAAATCAGATGCCCGTGATGTTCCGGCGGGCGGCTGATGTAGCTGTGAGTGTTATCTCCATTGTGGAACATGCAGATCAGACCCATTTCAGAGAGTATGTTAAGTGTGCGATATACGGTAACCTCGCCGATTTCCGGGTCTATCCGGTGAATTTTTTCATATAAAGATACCGGAGTAACCGGCTCGGTGCTCTCCAGGAAATATTTGATGATGGTCACGCGCTGAGGAGTCACTTTATGTCCGGCGGAGCGCAGTTGTTTAATTACTTCTTTAACAGGCATATAATTGAAATTCCTTTTCAATTAGTCTAGCTGAGAAAAAGAGGGAATGTCAAGGATAGGATTATAAGATTTTGTGCATTAGGAAACGGGCATGTTACAATTTAAGGGTATTGTTTGCCGGTGAGGTGAGTGGGTTGAGAAAATTAACGGCGCTAGTGCTCGGAATTTTAGTAATTGGAACGTTATTGACCGCGGCATGCGGGGAAAAGGGAGAGGACATCATGGCCCAGGCTGGGGACGTAGTTAAAGTGAATTACACCGGGACTTTGAGCGACGGTACGGTATTTGATTCTTCGGAAGGGCGTGACCCTCTGGAATTTACGGTGGGAGCCGGACAAATGATTGCCGGGTTCGACGCGGCTGTGGTGGGTATGAAAGTAGGTGAGACCAAGACTGTGACAATTCCCGCTGCCGAAGCTTATGGTGAGCGCAGTGAAGATAATGTGGTTACCTTGCCGGTAAGCGCTTTGCCGGCAGATTTGCATCCCAAAGTGGGTGATACTCTGAGTATGACCACTGCTGAAGGTCAAATTGTTGATGTGGTGGTTTTGGAAATCACCGACGAATATATCAAGGTCGATGCCAACCACTTCCTGGCCGGCAAAGACCTGACTTTCGAAATTACCATGGTTGAAATCAACCGCCCGAAGTAAACTGAAGCCGCAGGCAGCCGCTGCCTTATGGAAAAGGGATTGAATACCAGGTCCGGTATTCGAGCCCTTCTAACAGCTGTTTCACCTTCGATTCGAGCCTGTATTACACTTCTGCTATGACCGATTCTCACACAGAGTGTTAGTTCGTAAGTATATACGCATGGAAAATTTTAGGGAGGAATCCAAGTGATAGAATCCAAGTATGAAAAATATGTTACCAGGCGTCCGTTAGTCCTGGTAAGCCAGGGAGCTGCAGGAAAACCCAAATTCGAGATGTTTAAGGGGGAGGTACTGCCGCCCACTAACCAGTTTACCTCCGGTCCCCGCATGATATTTAGCAATGATATTGTGAAAGAAGGCCAGAGCAAGATCGAATACGGCTGGATATTATCGGATACCACGTTATTATCCGATAAGGGCAACTACGGAGCTCATAAACATGATTACCCCGAAATCTTTATTTTCTTCGGCAACGACCCCAATGATTCGTTGTATCTGGGCGCAGAAGGTGAATTCTGGCTAGGAGAAGGCGCAGAGACCGAGAAGATAAAATTCGATAAAGCCTGCAGCTTCTATGTGCCTGCCGGGGTCGCTCATTTCCCACTTTATATCAGGAATCTGGCCAGCCCTGTGCAGATGGTCGTCGTGGTGCCTGTGGTTGGTGATTTTGAGCTGTTCCCAGTGGAACGTCCTTAATTTTATCAGCAGTATCAAGTCCGCAACTAAAAATTAATTTATTTAAGAGGCATTCAATGGCTGAATCCAAGTATGAAAAATATGTAACCAGACGACCTTTTACCCTGCAGGGTTTTGACTCTGCTGGTAAACCCGATTTCCGGATGTTCAAGGGAGATGTTCTCCCGCCTAATAATAAATTCACCTCCGGTCCCCGCATGATATTTGCCAACGATATCGTCAAGGAAGGCCAGAGCAAGATCGAATACGGTTGGATCACGTCTGACGGTGTATTATTGGACGGGCTGCCGAACTATGGCGCTCACAAGCATAATTATGCTGAAATCTTTATTTTCTTCGGCAATGATCCCAATGATTCATTGTATCTGGGCGCAGAAGGTGAATTCTGGCTGGGAGAAGGCGCAGAGACCGAGAAGATAAAATTCGATAAGTCCTGCAGCTTCTATGTTCCGCCTGGCGTAAGGCATTTCCCGTGTTATTTCAAAAACGTCAAAAGTCCGATTCAAATGGTAGTCGTCATTCCTACTGTCCCGGATTGGGGACTGATCAACTAAAGCTGTTCCCGGATTTTTATAGCCGGTAATCAAAAATAAAAGAAGAGCTATCAGCGGGTGTTATGCCTGCCTCGATAGCTTTTCTTTTTAATGACATCTTATCGATTGGTGTATATCCTGAGAGTCTTTAAGAGTTCTTCCCAATTATGCATAAAAGGCACATACCAAATTATTGCTTTTTAGAATGTACAGATTGTCTCGTTGATTGCTCCTACTTGCCTGGATAACCTCCTCAATCAAAGATTAAGAATGTAATTTACCTCGAACAGAGCCTGCTTTTTAGCGCAAAATAATACAGCGCAGACTGCGTGTACCCTGCCGTTTGCCTGAGATTGTGCCTGGATTTAGCAGGTTCTCCCTGGTTGCTGAATGGCTTTACAGCTTCCTCAATTATCGTCTGCCGGGTTGCATTCATTTAGATTCATTATCCAATAAGTATTATATTTATTTTTACTCTTATTTATAAAAAAGTCCAAAAACATTTCGGCTTTTAATGAAATCGAACAGGTAAAATATAAAACAAAAGCAAAGGAGGGTAAACCTCAATGGACATTGCGTTTCATTATTTTGCCATCAAATCGCTGGCTTGTGCTGCCGGATTCAACGCTGGCGATGCACAGATAATCGCCCAGTTTTCACAGTATGTGGATGATTATAATCCCACTTATCCGCGCCGATACTCGGATGTGCCGCAGTCCCTGAAGGATTCCGGTAGATACGATCTTTATATATCCGGTGCATTCAACCCGTTCAATTTCCAGCCTGCCACCACAGGATTTAACGCATTTGTCGATTTCAAGGATATGGCGACAGAGTCTTTCCAAAGGCTCACCATTTCACCGTTTCACTTTATCCCGTTTAACAGGGATAAATTCAGCAGAGGCGACTTAACGACTTATCCTGCAAGAGCCACGAATGGCGGTGACGGCTCGTTTATCTCCAATCAACTGCTTGAGGCAAAACGTGATTTTTTAACATCAGGTGCGAACGCTGATGCTCGTCGACAGTCGCTTATGCATATCGGTATGTTGCTGCATGTTTTTGCCGATACTTACGCGCATCAAACTTTTTCCGGTTACAATGACAGCTGCAACAATATGCAGCTTACAAGGGCGATTGATGTCGGCACCGGCGCTGACAAGACTGCTGACAGCTTTGCCTATGTAGAAGCGTTTGTTCTGCGTATGAATGAACTTGTGGATAATAAATTTGGCAGCGGATATAAAATCGGGCATATGCTTGTAAACCATATTCCCGACTTGACGAACATAGATTTTGAAATGAATATCGTCGATAAAACGGGGCTCATCCGTCCTTACAGACGTAATAACGTAGATACTTTCCTGGATGCCAGCCGTGAGATAGTCAATTTTCTGCGCGAATGTTTGGGTCATACTACCGCGCTCAGCGATGCAGATTGGAATAGTTTAGCGCCAAAACTTCGCAACGCTTTTGTGAACGCAGATATTATGAACAAATCGTCAACCGACGCTGTAAGCACCCTGAAAAGAGTTTGGGCGGGAGAATTTCCGAACTGTGTTTATCGTTATGACTGCGCTGAAATATTCGGCGGCATTGTTAAAGGCGGGGATGCGCCTGTAAAAACCGAACTGCAACAGGGTGCCAATGATTTATTCCCGGTGATGGGCGAGGATTTTTATAAATATAATCAATTCGCCGAAGACTTGCTGATTGAAATTTACGGCAATAACAAACCGCGTACGAGCTAGTAACAGTGCATAAATATTTTGGGAGGTAAAAATTATGTCGCTTGAACTAAAGCTTACCGAAAACGAACATGCCAATCTAAAGCGGGTGTTTGATGAAGCAATTGCCCGGAAAAAGTTACCGGTGTTGGGCGATAGCTGGTCAAACGCGGGCAATTTTGACTCAAAAGAAAACGATGTTATGATGTCTTTTGACTATAACAAGAATCCCACTGAAGTGCCTGCGGATGACGAATCCAAGCTGCGTTTCATTATGCAGGTTGCGCAGCAGCAGGGCACCTCCGCACTGGCCAATGCCGCCAAGGATTTTACGCATGACTCCGAAACCTGGGTGGATTATTTTGCCAAATATCCGCTTTTGTTCAACTTTCAAAGCCGCAACAGCAAAACGTATAAAGAGGATAATTTTACGCTGAGCGGTTCGATTACAGACACGGCTAACTTTGTTAAAACCTTTTTGGGATATTCAACGCCGCTCGGAATCGCCGCCAATCTAATTGGTGTAATCCGGTCGGCCAGCAGTCCGGTGCTGCAAACGCAAACCACAGAAAAACATCTGCAATACCTGGCCTTTTGCCGCGGATACGATAAAGCATCAACTCTGACAATCTATCGTGCCCAGTTGAATATGAAAGTCAGTGATGTCAAGGCAGTTTGCGTTAGTACCCGCAATATAACACTGGATATGAGCTATGATGAGGTGGTTTTTGAAATCAACAATACTCTCGCCCTTGCGCTGTATCCGCAGCTTTCGCAGCTGGCCGTAATTGAGGCGACAAAATTCATAAGTGCCTTTTTCAATCAATTCGCGGCACAAGAGTACAGAGATTTTGACAAATGGCTTAAAAGCTTATAATCTGCGCAATCGTTTCCGACCCGTGAATTAATTCACGGGTCGTGTATTTTATCAGGTGTGGGCTACAAAGTTGAAATAATTTGTCTTTTGGTTTATTAATCGTCTAAAGTGTTGCCTTACCTGCAAAATATATAATTAATTGACTCAATTTCCTTTCGGGCCTTTATTATATAGTTATACGGTGTCTCCCCACAGTTTTGCGTCTGTTACAACCATTTGGGTAGCTGCTGCTATTGCAAATTGGAACGGCAATAGCAGCAGCTTTATTTTGTATTTATTCAGTTGAAAAGGTTTTTGTCTTTAATAACCTCTGGTAAGATTTCATCTCCCCTTATCTCAAACTGCCAAGTGACTTTATTCTAAATCTTTTATTTATATATCAAATTTTGAGATATAACATAAATCAAATTATAATTTAACAGAAATGTTAATAACTAATAGCTTGTCTGTCCAAAATAGTTTTTAGAACTAAGAAGGGAATAGACAGAGACTCCCGGTGCAATCACGACAAATCAAAATCCGCTTCAAAGGAGTCTTTACATGAAATTTACTACCAATATGTTCAGTCAGATTCTGCAAATAATCCCCCGTCCGGTCTTCTCTCGAATGGTTCATGAGAGCCGAGCCAAACGACACACCAAAGGTGTTGCCTCTGGGGATCAACTGGATTTCGGTGCGACTGCCATAACAGGTATTTACCGGGATCGTTGAGAGACTGAACTATTTTTTAAAAGTGCTCAAACAACATCTCAAGATAAAGACGTTTGTATGTATCAATCTCAACGCCCTCAGGACACAGATTTGGACAGTAGTGGATTAATACAGTTTATCGACACAGAACACAAAAAATAATATCGCCTATATTAAGTCCGTAAAAGACAGCAGGAGAATATTATGAAAAATGTTGAAGTAATAACTAAATGGTTGGACGAGCGCAATATAAGCCTTGATCAGAGCTTTGTTGCAAGCCTTCAGGAGCTGGCTAAACAGTTTAAAAAAACAGAAACATACGACTTCTGAATGATGTGTACCTCAAGCTGGGCTGTTCCAAGCAAGATATTTCCTACTGGAAGTATAATCCTGGCAGCACAAAGGTGGGCATAATAAAAAATAAGAAGCTCTCTGTAATCCGGAGAGCTTCCGTATTATTTGGCCTGACCGAGGAGGAGAGCGAAGCTTTAGCCAATAAAGCAGGCCTTTCTCTATATTTCGGCGAAACTGGTCTGGTGGAACTTCTATACAACTACACGGGAAAATATCGTGATTTGCTTGATCGTGCATCAGTCAGCGAGCGCATGTTCCAATACTACAGGTCAGGGAGGGTACCGACTAAACAAGCGCTGCTCGCTATTACCATTTCGTTGGGGCTGTCCTCTGCAGTGACAGAACATCTCTTGAACAACTACGGCTATTGCCTCTCCAAGAGTCTTCCTGAGGATGCTGTAGTCAGGTGGTTTATTGAAAATCAACGTAATTATTGCCATGATGTACCGCTGCTTTTTTCAATAAATGAGGCTTTATATGAATTAGGTCTGCCTCTTTTGATGACAAAAACGATAAATCGATAACTATGTCGCAGCAGTATTAGTAATAGTGAAAAACTTTTTAAGGCAGGCTATATGGGGATAAGATAATTACCGGCTCCAGTCAGATATAAAATCGCAGATGGTGGGGAAGGGGGGATTTGAACCCCCACGCCTTGCGGCACTGGATCCTAAGTCCAGGCTGTCTGCCAATTCCAGCACTTCCCCGTGAGGGTGGTTTGAGGCCTGGCCTGTCTTAAATAATATAGCATAACGCCGCCGGCAAAATAAATCGCCTTCTGTAATCTTAAAAAAGATGCAGTCTCCTCTGCTTATCTGACTGGTTGAACCCCGGTCTCCGGTAGATATGATTGACAAATCAGCCTCGCTAGGCTTAAATGATTTAAAATTGAGTTGAGAAAGCGGGAATACGTTATGTTCTGTCGAAGTTGCGGTAAGGAAATCGGAGAAAAACCGGAAGTCTGCCCGCACTGCTCGGCAGTTTATCCCTCAGGCACGACTTTCTGTCAGGCCTGCGGTTATGCGGTTCAGCTTGAATTGGAACTCTGTGCCAGATGCGGTTCTAAATTTGAAAAGCTGCCGCAGGCTGAAAAATTAAACTCCCGCAAGTCCCGGACGGTAGTAGCATTGCTGGCGGTTTTACCGGGTTGGCTGGGTATAGCCGGCCTCCACCGCTTTTACCTGGGTAAAATCCTGACCGGGGTTATCATGCTGCTGACACTGGGCGGGCTGGGTATCTGGACCCTGGTTGATTTCATTATGGCCCTGACCGGACGGATGAAGGACCGGCAAGGCAAGCCGGTCACGGAGTGGTGACAATCTGTTAAAATATCCATAGCATTATCACCTTTCGCTGGGTTATAATTAGCCTGTCAGTGTCCTGAACAGGGAGGGTCGCCTTTGAATTTACCCGATCTCAAGTCCCGTATCATAGCCGAAATTGATGCGCAGTCTGAAACTCTGATAGAGCTCAGCCGCAGTATTCACGCCTGTCCTGAATTGGGATTTGAAGAAGTCCAGGCCTCACAACGGCTGACCGGTTACCTTAAAGCTCAAGGCTTTAAAATCAAAATGCCTTTCTGTGATTTTCCTACGGCTTTCAGGGCTGTATACGGGCGGGGCCGCCCGGTTATCGCTTTTCTGGCGGAATATGATGCTCTGCCTGGACTCGGTCACGCCTGCGGTCACAATCTCATCGCAGCGGCGGCCGTTGCGGCCGGCACTGCCGCCCGTCTGGCTGTGGATGCTTGCGGCGGGACGGTGCAGGTCATCGGCACTCCGGCGGAGGAATTGTATGCCGGTAAGGAAGCCATGGCCCAGCAGGGTGCTTTCAACAATCTGGATGCGGCCATGATGGTACATCCAGGCGGTCAGGATCTGGCCGCTCTGGAAGCACTGGCCTGCCAGCGTCTGGATATCGAATTTACGGGCAGAGCGGCGCATGCTGCCGGTGAACCCCAATCTGGCATCAACGCGCTGGAAGCCATGATATTAGCTTTTAATGCCATCGATGCTTTGCGCCAGCATCTGCCGCCCAAAGGCATGGTGCACGGCATCATCACCGACGGCGGTGCAGCGGCTAACATCGTGCCGGCCCATAGCGCCGGCAACTTTATCGTAAGGGCGGCGGATTTGCCGACCATGGAACTGGTTAAGCAGAAAGTACTGGACTGCTTTAAAGGCGCTGCGGTTGCTACCGGAGCCAAACTGAACTACCAGTGGGAAGACAGCTATTACGCCCCTTTGAAAAACAATCTGACCATTTGCCGCACCTATGTGCGTAATATCAAATTGCTAGGACGCAAAATCAGGCTTGCCGATCCCAACGAGGGTTTCGGCAGCACCGATTTCGGTAATGTCAGCCAGTTGGTGCCCGGCATGCATTCCCAGGTAGGTATCGCCCAAAATACACCTGTCCACTCCCCTGAGTTTGCGGCAGCGGCAGTCACCGAGCAGGGCTTTAAGGGTATGCTGCAGGCCTCTCAGGGTCTGGCCATGACTGCGGCCGAGCTGTTTTTCAGCCCGGAATTACTGAAAAAAGCTAAGAACGAGTTTGCCAGTCAACCTTGAAAGTGGTTTAAATTTAATATAATAAAAAAGTATGCGACAGCGCCTGCTGTCCGGAAGGTTAACAAAGCATGATTATCGCCGTAGACGCTGCCGGCGGAGATTACGCTCCTAACGAGATTATCAAGGGCGCTATCCAGGCCGCAGAAGAAGAAGGCATTCAAGTCGCTCTGGTGGGTAAAAAATCACTGATTCATGTGGCGGCCGCCCGTAACTTGAAAAACAGCCAGATTTCCATTGTGGAGGCCAGTCAGGTTATCGAAGGCAATGAATCGCCTATGAAGGCTGTGATGGGCAAACCGGACTCCTCGATTGTGGTCGGCATCAACCTTTTAAAGACCGGTAAAGCTCAGGCTTTTGTTTCGGCCGGCAATACCGGAGCCCTCTTCGGGGCGGCTTTCCTGAAACTGGGTTTGATCGAGGGCATCGAACGTCCGGCCATCTGCGCCATCCTGGATATAACCGAAAATACTCCGGTGCTGCTGATAGATGCCGGCGCCAATGCTGATTGCAAGCCGCATTATCTGGTGCAGTTCGCCGAAATGGGCAATGCCTTTGCCAGGAAGATCATCGGTATCGCGGAGCCCAGGGTGGGGCTGCTGAGCAACGGCACTGAAGACATCAAGGGCAGCCGGCTGGTGGTGGAAGCTCATGAAATGCTGTCGGCTCAGGACGGCAAATTCAATTTTATCGGTAATGTAGAAGCGAACGACCTGCCCAAGGGCAAGGTTGACATAGTGGTGACGGATGGCTTCACCGGCAATGTCGTCCTGAAAACGCTGGAGGGAATAGGAGAAGCGGTACAGAATTTCAAAAATCTTTGGCATGATGTCTCTAAAGCTTCTCAAGTTCACGGCAGCGCTTTGCAGCGCAGTATCGAAATGGATAGCTGGGCGCGTAGACTGGACTTCAGCGAATACGGCGGGGCCTGTCTGCTGGGGGTCAGCGGTAATGTAATCAAAGCACACGGACGCAGTCGTGCGGCGGCTATTAAGAATGCTATTATTCTGGCTGCGCAGACTGCCGAAGAAAATATATATGCGACAATTAAGAAGGAGAATAAAGATAATGGGTAAAACTGTTGCAGTAACTGATGCTACTTTCGATGAGGTGGTCTTAAAATCCGGTCATCCGGTGCTGGTGGATTTCTGGGCGACCTGGTGCAAGCCCTGTATGATGGTGGCGCCGATACTGGAAGAGTTGACCTCGGAATATGAAGGCAAACTGACTATAGCCAAGCTGGATGTCGACCAGAACCAGCAGACAGCCCAGAAATATAAAGTGATGTCCATTCCCACCATGATAGTTTTCAAAGAAGGCAAGCCGGTCAAGAATATTGTCGGTTTCAAACCCAAGGCCGCCCTCAAGCAGGAGCTGGACGCTGCTCTGGCCTAATCAAGTAAATTCAGCAGTGCGCAGGCGTTCTGCGCTGCTTATTCAAGGAAATCTACAGGCTGAAAGCCGCTAGCTGACAGCCAGCCGGGAGGTCGTCATGTCTGCGAATTATGAAATTATCATTTTAGGTGGTGGCCCGGCCGGTCTTAGCGCCGGTCTGTATGCCGCCCGCAATAAGACTGAGACCCTGATGATCGAGAAGGCCATGGTCGGCGGGCTGGCCGTCTACGCTGAAGTGATCGAAAACTATCCCGGTTTTCCGGATGGCATCAGCGGCATAGACCTGGGGCAGTTGATGCTGACTCAGGCTGAGAAGTTCGGGTTGAAGACCCTTATGGCTGAGATTCAAAGTGTTGACCTGAAAGGCCCGCAAAAGGTGGTCAGAACGTCCGATGGAGAATTCACTGCCAGAGCGGTAATTGTCGCCCTGGGTTCGGAACGGGTAAACCTGAACGTGCCCGGTGAAAAGGAGTATCTGGGCCGGGGTGTTTCCTATTGCGCTACCTGCGACGCAGCCTTTTACCGTGGTAAAACAGTGGCGGTGGTGGGCGGCGGCAATTCCGCCATTTCCGAAGCTATCCATCTCACCAAATTCGCTGCCAAAGTATATCTCATCCACCGC
>DAOUFH010000250.1:0-17172 GCA_034429955.1 Dehalococcoidales bacterium | reverse complement strand
ATCCCCTGACCGCTAATCACCGCCTGACAATTCTGAATTCTAACCGGGAGACCATCGCCGCTGCCGTAGCCGGGGCCGACCTGGTCATCGGAGCAGTGCTGGTACCGGGAGCCAGTGCACCCAAACTGGTCACTCAGGCTATGATCGCCCGTATGAGAGCAGGCTCGGTAATGGTGGACGTCGCCATCGACCAGGGCGGCTGTTTTGAGACCTCCTATCCGACCAGTCTGGACGACCCGGTCTTTATGGTCGAGGGGGTTATTCAATATTGCGTCACCAATGTTCCGGCCCTGGTCTCCCGTACCGCTACGCTGGCTTTAAGCGAGACCGTCTTCCCTTATGTTCTAAAATTAGCTAATATGGGGTATAAAGAGGCCCTGCGTCAGGACCGGGCTTTGCTAAAGGGTCTGAATACCTATCAGGGTAAAATAACCAATCAGGCGGTGGCGGAAGCCGCCGGTAGGGCTTATACCCGGGCCGACCTGTTAATTTAATGAAGGAAGTGCAAACATGATTTCAGAAGCTGAATTAGCCCAATTATCATATGCCGATGCGCCCAAAATCGTTACGGCGGTGCCCGGACCGAAAGTGCAGAAACTGATGGCCGAGTCGGCCAAATATGAGGCCCTGACCCGCGGCGGCGGCAATGCCCCCATGATAATGGAAGAAGGCAAAGGCGCCACCGTTAAAGATGCCGACGGCAATGTTTTTATCGATATGGCTGCCGGAGTGGCTGTTAACGCAGTGGGCAGGGGACATCCCAGGGTTCTGGAGACCATCCGTAAACAGAGCAGCCTAATCATGCACACTACCGATATCACCAATCCGAAACGGATAGAGCTGGCTAAAAAGGTTTCCGCCATCATGCCGGAAGGGTTGAGGGGCAATTGCCATACCGCTTTCACCCAAAGCGGCAGCGGAGCGGTCGAGACCGCCATCAAATTTGCCCGCAATTATACCGGACGCAGCCAGATAATCGCTTTCCACGGCGCCTATCACGGGGTCTGGATGGGCTCGGCAGCCCTGACCACCGGCTACCGCTACCGCCACGGCTGGGGGCCCCTGATGCCGGGCGTGATTCATGTGCCTTATGCCTATTGCTATCGCTGCGCCTACAATATGACCTATCCGGAATGCGACTGTCACTGCGCCAAATATGTTGATTATGTGCTGAATACTCCCTATACCGCCGCCGATGACGTGGCGGCCATTATTGTCGAGTCCCAGCAGGGCGAGGGCGGCTATGTAGCCCCGCCCAAAGAGTTTTTCCAACTGATCAAACAAGCCGCCCAGCGCTACGGAGCGCTCTATATCGCCGATGAAGTACAATCAGGCGCCGGACGCACGGGTAAAATGTGGGCTATCGAGCACAACGGAGTAGCACCGGATATGCTGACCTGGGGCAAAGGCATGGGAGGCGATATTCCCATGGCCGGAGTAACTTTCAATTCCGATATCAATTCGGTGCTGGTGGAAGGCGCCCAGCCGGGCACTTTCGCCGGCAATGCCCTGGCCTGCGCTGTCTGTCTGACCAACATCGATTTAATCAGCGACCCCGAGACCGACCTGATGGGACGGGCCACCACACTGGGCAACGAAATCAAAGGTCTGTTCCAGGAAGCTGCCAAGAAGGTTAACGCCATCGGCGACGTGCGCGGCAGAGGGCTGATGATAGGCGTCGAGGTGGTAGCCGATAAGAAAAGCCGTGAGCCGCTTTCGCCTGATAAATGCGGTGAAATCTCCGGCAAACTGCTGAACAAAGGCGTTATCATGACTCCCTGCGGGCGTTACGGCAACGTTTTCCGCTTTATGCCGCCCCTGACCGTCCCGCGGGAAATGGCCGTCAAAGCCACGCAGATACTGATAGATATACTGAAAGACTACTAAAGTAGGGCATTTAGATGGTCTAAAATCTGTTATCTAATCTGTCATGCCGGAGGAACCCTGAAGAGGTAAAGAAGCCTCGGCAGTGAGGTTTACTGAAATCTAATAGTCTAAAAGCTAAACCGTCTATCAGTCTAATTATTTCTGCTTGTAATACTTTATCAGAGGAAATATCAGCAGCACTATTCCTATCCCCATGACCGCCAGGGGCCACCAGCCGTTGGGATTGAATAAAAACAGCAGTCCGCCCAGGATCAAGACCAGGCCGGCTGCCAGACGGGTCATCCGCATCGCCCCGGGTGAAGCAAAACGGTACTCCAGGCGAGACTCTACAATCAGGATTACACCCAGACCGACCAGGAAATATTGCCACCACTCACCACTCAGGAAACCGTAATGCGAAAGCAGAAACAGACCGCCCAGGATTATCAAAACGCTACCCGGCAGCAGGCTTAACACCAGCTGGTTGGGGCCGCGGTGAGGGCGCGGACTCTCGAATTGCGGGCAGTCCGGGGCAGTTTCTCCTGCTATAAACGGAAAAATCGGCTTGTTTTCGCCGGCAGACATAGCGCCTCCGCCTGTTCAGGCCTTTACATTAGTTGTCTTAATTTATTTTAACATAAAATCCGGCGACAGCATTAATCCGAGTCAGCCGGAAAAACAGGCTGCGGTTGACTGCCTGCAACGTGAAACAGCCGTCATCGCTCCGCATTGAACTTGCCATTTCGGCAGATTAAGATAGGATAAGTAGTAACAGTCATTTGAACTTTAAGGAGAACAAAATTATGCCCATGTCGGCCGATTTTCAGCAACGTTTGTTTCCCAGACTGTCTGAAATAATCAAATATTTCGGCACTCCTTTTCATATTTTCGATGAAAAAGGCATACTGGAGACCGGAGAATACCTCAAGTCCAATTTCAAAGAGATGCCGGGGTTCCAGGAATACTACGCGGTTAAAGCCTTGCCCACACCGGCTATTTTAAAGCTGATGCAGAAGATGGGCTTCGGGCTGGACTGCAGTTCGGCCTCCGAGCTGATCATGGGCAGGCAGCTGGGGTTCAGGGGAGAAGATATCATGTTCTCCTCCAACGATACCTCGCAAGCCTTGCTGGACCTGGCCGGGCAGGACGACGGCTGTATTTTGAATCTGGACGATATCTCCCTGATAGACCAGGTCAAGGATTTCCCCGAGTTGATTTGTTTCCGCTATAATCCCGGTGAAAGACGCACCGGCAACGCCATCATCGGCATACCGGTAGAAGCCAAGTACGGTCTGAGGCACGAGCAGGTCATCCCGGCTTATACACAAGCCATCCGGCGCGGAGCCCAAAGGTTCGGCATTCACACCATGGTGATATCCAACGAACGCAACTACCAGTACATGGTGGAAACGGTCAGAATGCTGCTGGGCGTTATGGAGATGGTCAGCCGGGAACTTAAAATCAAATTCGATTTCTTCAACATCAGCGGTGGGGTCGGTATTCCGTACCGACCCGGCGATAAGGCTTTCGATATGCCCGCCCTGGCTCAAGAAGCCGGGCAGCTGGTAGTCGAATTTGCGGACAAAATGGGCTACAGGCCCCGTTTATTCATGGAATGCGGCCGCTATATGACCGGCCCTCACGGCGTGCTGGTGGCAAGCGTCATCAACCGCATGAGCAAATACCGTGAATATGTGGGAGTTGATACGGCGACCATGACAGCCAATCCCCGTCCGGCTATTTATGAATCCGCTTATCATCACATCACCATCCTGGACAGCAACGGCCAGCCTAAAACAGGGCCGGAGGAAATCGTGGACGTGGTAGGGCCGCTGTGTGAAAACAACGATAAATTTGCCAGGCAGCGCTCGCTGCCCAAAACCGCCGTAGGCGATATCATGGTCCAGCATGATACCGGAGCTCACTCGCCGGCCATGGCTTCCAATTATAACGGCTGGCTGAAGCCGCAGCAGTTGCTTCTGCGCACAGATGGCAGCATCGAAATGATCAAGCGGGCTGAGACCATGGAAGACCTTTTCGCCACCTTCAAATTCGCTCCGAAAATTTTAAAAGCCTGATGAATTTGGTCGGTACAAAACTTACAGGACAGTCCTTTAAGGACTGTCCTGTTGCATATACTTAGATTTTAATTGCGCTAACAGCCATTATCGTGCTGTAATTGTCTTTATCGGCTTCCAGAAAATCTATATCTCCCTGCCAGAAATCCAGTTCCTTACGGGTATCTTCAGGGCTGGTTCCGTCAGCGGCCCTCAATATTTTCTTGGTATCATACATGGCGCGGGCAGAATCCTGCCAGATTTGTTTGACATTCGGCAGATGCTCCGCAGATTCAATCTTGACTATACCGGGATATTCCAGATGTGAGCGCCACCATTCCAGTGTGTGGAAGTTACCGAAAAGCCTCATATCTATCCTTTCCGGCCAGTATTGGCTGCCGCCATCGAAATCTCTGGTCCAACCTGCCATAACCAGTCCCAGAAGTCCCCCCGGTTTTAAAAACTCACTAAAGTAGGCTAGATACAGGTCGTCAGTCCCGAAATACTGGTAGGCATCTACACTGATTATGGCATCAAATTGTTTTTTAGCGTAGGGCAAAGCGTGAGCCTCAGCACGAAATGGAAAAACTTTATTGGCCAAACCGGCTTGAGTTATTCTTTGCAAATTTTCCTCCGCGGGAATCCAGAGGTCATTGGCAAAAACGGTACAACCGAATTCTTTGGCCAGGAATATGCTGGTCAAGGCTTTGCCGCAGCCCATGTCCAAAACGGTCATATCTGAAGTAATTTTCATATTGCGGGTCAACCATTCCACCAGCCACAAAGGGTTCGGGCCCATCGAATTGTCGAAAACCCAACCCTGATTATAGCCGGCTGAACGCTTAAAACCGTGTTTTGCTGATAGTTGAATTATATTTTCAGGTAATTGCGTCATTTAATTGCTCCTCTTCTGACCGGAACTCCGGTCTTATTAAAAATGGTTAAAATCTGATTGGCAAGCAGGTTACAGCCAATTCTCCGAGTATCCGCCTTTCTTAACCATGGGACGGTGTCCGGCCAATAAAAGCAACTCGTTAATGTTATCAATATCCAGTTCTAATACCTGACCAATTATGATAGCCAGATCGCGGCTGATTCCGCGGAAACCGTTTTCCAGACGCCAGATGTGCTCTTGTGAAACATTAACACGGTTGGCTAGCTGAAGACGGCTGAATCCGGCAGATTCGCGGTGATAGATGAGAGTTTTTCCAAAGTCGCGTAAGTTTTTGGTCTGCTGAATATACGTCATGCGTTCCTCCTTCAATCAAGATTGAAAGGAGGATACATCAGAGAGTTGGCACACCCTGAGACCCGCGTGGGTTCGCTGTCAGTTTGACGGCGAAGCTTATCCCACGAGGGATATTACCGCAGCGTATTTAGTGTAATTAATTAACATCCGAAGTCAGATTATCACAATCATGAACAACATTCAATATACTTTTGCCTGAATGAGCCCATCAGGCAATAAACAGGCAAAAAAACTTGAAAGCGTCCTCCCGCGGTAGTTATATAATAATTGAAATGGATAACAACCAGATACAGATTTTAACCGATTTGGGTTGGGACGGCTTCTTTCAGAAGGCTTTTAATGCCCTGGCTGATACCGTCATTATTCCGGCCCGGATTATCGCCCAGCATAAAAGCGGCTACCGTATTATGACCGGCTCCACCGAGCTTGAGGCAGTTGTCTCCGGGAAATTGTACTTTACCAGCGGTGAAGAAACTTATCCCGCTGTGGGTGACTGGGTGGCCGTTATGCAGCCTGAAACAGGCAATCTGGCTTTGATTGAAAGTGTCCTGCCCCGCAAAAGCCAGTTTTCACGGCTGGCGGCGGGAGGCCGTGAAAGGCTGACCGGCGGAGCGACCAACCGTCAGGTGATTGCGGCTAATATTGATCTGGCTTTTATTGTATCGGCTCTGGATGGCGGACGCGGTCTTAACTTGAGAAGATTGGAACGCTACCTGACTTTAACCTGGAACAGCGGAGCCTCACCGGTTCTGATATTGAATAAAACCGATCTTTGCACTGACCTGAATTCTGCCGTGGCCGAGGTTGAGTCGATCGCCGCGGGGGTACCGTTAATTACTGCCAGCGCCCTTAATAACACCGGGATCGAGGAAATTCACTCACATCTTCGTAAAGGTATTACGGCGGTATTCATCGGTCAGTCCGGTACCGGCAAATCATCTATCATTAATAGTTTGTTCGGCCGGACCATGGCCAGAACCGGCGCAGTTCGTGAGTCCGATCATACCGGCCACCACACTACCACACACCGGGAACTTTTCCTGCTGCCGGAGGGAGGAGCGGTAATAGATACTCCCGGCATCCGGGAATTGCAGCTCTGGGCAGATGAAGATTCGCTTAAAGACAGCTTCAGTGATATCGCGGCCCTGGCCGCCGGCTGTCAGTTTTCCGATTGTTCACACAATTCCGAGCCAGGCTGCGCGGTACAGATCGCGCTGGCAGAAGGCACTCTGGAGTTGGAACGTTTCCAGAATTACCTCAAGATGCAAAAAGAACTGCGTTACCTTAACCTGCGCCAAAATGACAAAGTAAGGCAGGATGAAAAAGAACGCTGGCGAAAAATCGCCAAGATCCAGAAGCAATATAATCAGAACCGCCACCGCTGAATTGTCCCTGAGGTCTGACACCTGCCAGACTTAAAATATATTTCTAGCTCAGCAGCTTCCTAATGGCCCGGCTCATTCTCTGGATACCGTCACGGATGGTCGCTTCATCCACACAGGAAAAATTAAGACGCATGGAATTGAAACGGTGATCGCGCACATAAAAAGTATCTCCGGGTACGAAGATAACTTTATCTTTTACAGCCAGTTCCAGCAAATCACGCGAAGACATTTTTTCAGGCAGGCTGACCCACAAAAACATCCCGCCCTGAGGCCGCGTGTAACTGACCGAAGACGGGAAATACTCAGCTATGGCAGAGAGCATAGCTTTAGCCTGATTGCCGTAGACCGTCCTTATTTTTTCAATATGTTTTTCAATATCATTATCCTGCAGATGCTGATAGACAATGGCCTGTGTGAAAAAGGGACTGTTAAGGTCAGCGGCCTGTTTGGCCACGATCAGTTTATCCATCAGAGCATCCGGTGCTACCAGCCAGCCCAACCGCATACCGGGTGCGATAATCTTGGAAAATGAACCCAGCATTACGGTATTGTCCGGCAGATAATGTCTAAAGGAAGGCACAGGCTGCCCGGAATAACGCAATTCGCCGTAAGGGTCGTCTTCCACTAAAAAGGTACGGCTGCCCTGCAAGACTTCAGCCACCGCCCTGCGGTTGGCCTCCGAATAGGTTATGCCCGAAGGATTTTGAAAGTTGGAAACGGTGTACATCAGCTTGGGGTGGCAGGCAGCCATTACCTTTTTTAATTCAGCTATATGCAGGCCTGAATCATCGACCGGCACCGGTTTAAATTCCGGCTTGTAAAGAGAGAAAGCCTGAATGGCCCCCAAATAACCCGGCTCTTCAATAATCATGGCATCGCCTTCGTTCAGCAGGGCCTTACCCATCAGGTCCAAACCCTGCTGTGAACCGTTGGTAATCAGGATATTTTCCACCGGAATATCGAGCTGTTTTTTCTCCTTATAGCGCCGGGCAATCCACTTACGCAATTCAATATAGCCCTCTGAATTGCTGTATTGCAGAACGTCGCGGCCCTGGTTGGTCATCACTTTCACGGCCGCCGCCCTGATTTCCTCCACCGGGAAAAGCTGGCGGTTGGGCAGGCCTCCGGCAAAGGAAATGATAGAGGGATCCCCGGTCACTTTCAGAATTTCCCGTATAAAAGAGCGGGGTACATCCATAATACGGTCGGCAAAGATCGAGTTGTCCATTTACTTACTCCCCGGACTGCTAAGCTAATCGAAACAGGCTGAGTGAATCGATTCGAGTAAAAAAACGGCCTGTAATGACAGCGGTCCGAATGTATCAGCGTATATAATGCCAATCATAGTGATTTGCGCCGTTTTATTCAAAGCTGCCTGGCCTGTAAAAGCGGCCATCAGAAGGAAAGCGGCTCAATTGCAGGAAAATTCAGGCCGGCGGAGAAGCGGACAGCGTCAGAGCAACCTGATAGGCCTCGCTTCCGCGATAATATTTCAATGTGACGGTCTGGCCTATCCGGCTGTTATGCAGGTATTCGTTCAGGTCGGAGACACTGTCAACCGTTTTAGCGTCAATAGATATAATGACATCCCCGGCTTTGAGTCCGGCCGCATCAGCCGGACTGTCCGCCACTACGGAAGTAATCAAAACACCCCGGTCGACCGAGAGGTTATAACGGGTGACGACGATCTGGTCCACGCTGTAAAGTCCGGTGCCCATCCAGGGACGGCTGTAATAACCGGTTTTTATCAGATCTGTGATGATAGGCATAGCCTCATCGATACTGATGGCGTAGCCGGTGCCCTCCACGCCGATTTGAGAAACTTTAGCACTGGTAATGCCCACAACCTGCCCGGCCAGGTTGAAAAGCGGGCCGCCGCTATTGCCCGGATTGATGGCGGCATCGGTCTGAACCAGGTTGTACAGAGTTTCTCCGATATCTATCTGCAGAGAGACTTCAAGGTTACTGACAATACCCTTGGTGGCGCTCAGTCCCTGTCCTAATGAATTGCCCATCGCCATAACCCATTCGCCTACTCTTAATCTGGACGAACTGCCGATCGCAGCTGCCTGCAAGTCCGGCGCATTGATTTTTATAACCGCCAGGTCGGCAACCTCGTCAGTACGCACTACCGTAGCCAGATAGCTGTGCCCGTTATCCAGAGTGACATTGATGGTATCGGCCCCTTTTACGATATGGTTATTGGTTACAATCAGGCCGCTGGAATCGATAATCCAGCCCGAACCCGCGCCTTCCAAAGGAATTACCCCGTTTAAAATATCAAAATTGTTGACTGTGACATCGATCGCCACCACGGAGGCACGCACTTCCGCCACCAGACTGGCGAAGTCCGGTATGACAGGGACGACGACGCTGGTATCCGCGACCGGCGGAACGTAATCGGGGTTAATCGGCGCAGGTGTAGTGACCGTCAGCGTGGCCGGCGTCTCCTCCAGCTGGAAATAGACACAGCCGGTCGAGCCCAGCAATATGGAAATCAGCAGTGCTGATAGCAACAGTAACTTTATTTTCACTTTAAAAACCTCGATTGCTACAAAATAAGGTTCGTATAAATACATTTTACCAGTCGGGAGGGTTCAGGATAAAGTGAGCCGGGAGTTTTTAGTTGTTAAACAAACTTACTCCTTTGGTAAAAGAAGAGAGAGGATTTGTTTTTTAAATTTTGGTTATTTGAATTTATTTAGTATTTCGTATTTGGAATTTCGAATTTCCATTTTATTATTTCCGAATGCGGTGCTAAACTATTAAGAAATCGACTCAATCCCCTGAATCAGATAATAATTTGTGAGGAGGACTACATGGACTTAAATCTTAAAGGCAAAGTGGCACTGGTAACCGGTGCAGCCAGCCAGGTGGGCTTCGGCAAAGCCATCTGCAAACTGCTGGCGGAAGAAGGCTGCGATATCATTGCAGCCGATTTGGACCTGGAAGGCGCTAAACAGACCGCCGCCTATATCGAAACAATGGGCCGCAAGGCTCTGGCGGTAAAATGTAATATCACCTCCCGGGATGACTGCCAGGCTATGGCTAAAGCCGCTATCCAGAAATTCGGCAAAATCGACATCCTGGTCAACAACGCCGGCGGCATCGCGGCCAGAGGCGGCCCCTTCGAAAGCCAGACGGAAGATATCTGGGATAAAAACTATACCCTCAACCTGAAAGGCCCCATGCTGGTAACCCAGGCAGTGATACCTTACATGATCGAGAAGAAATACGGTAAAGTTATCAGCATCGCTTCCGATACCGCCAAGATGGTCTTCCCCGGCGTGGATATGTATTCTATCGCCAAGGGCGGTATCTTTGTCTTCGCCCGCGGACTGGCCAAAGCCGTGGCTAAAGATAACATCAATGTGAATGTGGTCTCCCCCGGCTGGTCGATGGATACCGACTTCATGAAAGGGACCAAAGAGATGAAGGATGAGACGGCCAAAAAATTCTCAGCCGATACTCCTTTGAACAAGGGCACTACTGTGATGGACATCGCCGCGGCCGTGGCTTACCTGGCTTCCGACCTTTCCGGCGATATCACCGGTCAGGTGCTCAGCATCTCCGGCGGTTCGACGATGCAGTAAAATAGCTGATAGCTTTGAGATATTTAGCTATTAGACAAAACGTTGGCAGAGTCGGGTTTTTAACCCGACTCTGCTTCTAAAAAGAAAGCCCCTTAAGGGGCTTTCTTTTTATTTCTTATTCTGCGCTTTGGCCACTTCATCGTAATATAATTTGCCTTCCGGGAAGCAGGTGAAGTGGATAATCGGTTTGCTGACCCTGTGGAAGGACAGCGGACAATGCACCGTCCCCGGCGGCAGATAGACCATCACACTCTTATTAATTATATGCTTTTCGTCATTCACCCACAGCTCGATCTCGGCATCCAGGTCGGTAAAGTCCTGCGGATCAGTGCCGAAGAAACACAGAACCTCGGCAAAATTATGCTTATGCGGCTGCACGGTAGCTTTAGTCTTGCCGGGCTGTTCCGGTGAAGCGGCAGCAGGAGGTCTGGGCGCAATCCAGACGCACTCGGTATAAAATCCGCCGGGCACTATATCTTTATCCAGGAAAAGGATTCTGCCGCCCTGGCCGCCGTCGGCTTCCGGAGGCGGAGGCGGGCTCCAGGGAGCTTCCTCTTTGGGTGGAGTCATCCGGCTGACAATGTATTGGGAGGTTGAACCGGCGCCCTTTTTAGCTGAATCCGGGGCGGCCTTGAACTCCTCGCTGGCCCCGATGCTGAAATGGAAGACCGGTTTGTCCAGGCGGGTAAAAGCCACTTTATGCGGCATCCCGGCCGGAATAAAGACCAGGCTGGTCTTATCGATGAGATGTTTCTGGCCGTCCAGAATGAGTTCGATCTGCGCTCCCAAATCGCGCGGGTTCTGTATATCCTGTCCGAAAAAAGCCAGCACTTCCTCGAAAGGATGAGTGTGTTCTGCCAGACCTATTTCACCACCCACGACACCGGCGGCATCTTTATTGGGTCTGTACCAGATGCATTCGGAGTAGATGCGGGCTCCCGGCACAGTACCGGCATCCAGATAGACCGCATGCTCAGGTGAACCTGGAGTGACGGATTTGGATACAGGTTTATCCTTACGGATAGAGGGCAGCACCAGGTTTTGCCGGACACCCCGGACTAACAGATTATCAGTTTTACGTTCTGCCATATTCAACCTCCAATTTAGCCTTTTTGAACTGACCAACCACCTGCGAGAAAATCAGGTCTATATGATATATTCTTACAGGTTAGTTTATCAGTTAATCAAAGCTGCACTACTTTAAGACATTATAGCATGAGGAGGGAAAAGGGGAATAATTTAGATATTTGCAGAATAAGCATTCAGTAATTAACAATAATAGAGGAATGCGGGTGAATTCTATCTATTAATTACCTAGTTTTTATTTTCCTTAGGGTAGTAGCTAAATCAATCAACGCAAATGAGAAAAGGTATATCCCAACATAGAAACATATTATTCCTAAATAAAAAGTAATTCCTCTAAAAATCCCAGATTGACTAAAATCTGTAATATGTATATTAATACCACCTGTAGCATCAACCCAAAATGCAAGGCCTGTGAAAACTAAAAACAAAATAGTCGTTAATATAAAATACCTGGCTATCCTAATCAATTTGCAGCTGACTTGTCGAGACAATCTTCTATTCGACGATCCCGCAAAAACCAGGCCACCTAAAGTAGCTGATATGACTATTACATTGAATTGAAGACTAGCTGGCATTATTTTGGCTGAATCTGGATGCAAGGTATAAACTGTAAACAATAACGTTAGGAATATCGACACAATATGTTTTAGTGGACTTTCAATATAGTCAAATGATACTTTTATACGATTAAATTTCCCTCGATACTTATAAATTATCATTGTAATAAAAATCCCTACTAATAATGCCAACGCTATTACCATCGCAGGATAGCGTATACTGCCAGTTGCCCATGTATCAATTAATATAACATCGATAGATAAGACTAACAGTAATAATGACCTAAACCAAATTTTGTTATTTTCACTAGTCCTGTACTCAACAACGAATAAAGATATTAGACCTAAAATTGATACTAAAACAGTCATCCAATATGAACTATTGATATTTCTCTTCCAAACAAAGATCAATAGAATAGTTGAAACGACTATTGTGATTGGAATAATAATTATTGAATATTTATTCAGTTTCTGTTTCAAAATTTCTTTGTTCATATTCTTTTGATGAATAAATTAAGAGCTAAAATATAATCTCAGCAATTCAAAGAAATCTCTTGTTATACAACAACAATTACCGCTCTTAGATAACCTAGTTCAAGTCGTATTTCTATAACAGTTGCGCTTATTTATTGTCTATAGCTTGACTTTGAACTTGTTGTCGAGTATCAACGACTTGTTCAGAAGGATCGCAGGTATTTATGGTTCTATTAGTTAATTTTTTGGGAGTCGTTTTTTTATTCGGGAGACAAATTTTTATTTTATCCATTTCACCTAAAGCCGCTTCATTCAACACGTGACGTATTGCACTAACTATATCCTCAGGGGATACAGTTACATCAGTTTTTCTTTTAATACCTCTTCGTATCATAGCTATTGATTCTTCAGACAGAATCATTCTAAGTACATTTTCATTGGTTAAAACATTGCTTTTATCCCATATTTGTTTCAACCCGCCTTTCTTGACATTCCTGTATCCAACTAAAGCAAATTTTTCAGCTAATATAGCTGGAGGACTCTCAATTAAGTCCCATGTATCAATTAGAATTGTTTGAGGTGGTTGACCAAATGATATGTGATACAGTTGCCAGACTTTTCCATTAGTTAAAATAGCCCATTCACAACCAACATTAATAGCGTATGAGGCCGTTTGTTTGAGATGTTTTTGCGCTAATTCCATACTGGCTTTTTTTATCTCTATCAGTATCGTAGGTGTTGTTTTATTATCATCAATTATTATGGCAAAGTCACAATAATCTGAATCTCCGACAGCATGTACGGCATGTTCTCTGGTAATATGTTTAAACACATCATAACCCATTAAAGAGTCAAACATCCGCTCAATTCGGCGGCCAGTTTCTGCTTCATTCAAATCAGTTCGGATAGCATCTTCAATCATCAATCTGGCATCGTTCAAAGCTTTCTTAGTCTGCTTATCCAATACTAAACTCATATTCTTGCCTCCGGATAATATTTTATCTTTATTTTTGATTACTAAATATATATTGGAAATACAATAATCTTTATCGATATTTCTATAAAATATAGTACCAAGTTATCAATATTTCAAGCATTAATTTATCAGATAACAATAATTTAGGAAATAGTTATATAGTCAAATTTTAAAAGCTGTATTAAAAGTTACACAAGGATGTCATCAGATGAAAAAATAAAACAATTGAATAAATGTTTTAAAAATTTGCCCCCCTTGAGAGATTCGAACTATAGAGCAATTTCTTATAAAGCAGTGGCTCTGACGTACAACCTAATTACCCTGATGAAAAAGTCCTAATTTTACTGATAAGCTTAAAATAAGGGATACGGTTAAGATGACAACCATTGAAACAAGCAAATGTCTTCAAGAGACCAGATCGTTGAACGAATTTGACGGCTTAATTAAAAAAGCACGCAAGCAGGCTAGAATAGCCAGATTTAAAAGGGCTGATATAGCTAATGCGGTATCCAAACCTCGGAGACAATATTGAAAGTTGTTGTAGATAAAAGGGAATTTTCGTCTTATCTACTCGCTTATTTATTAAGAAGTATATGAGATAAGGTAGACTGGTGACTAAAGGCTGTAAACCATCCCCATCTCTTATTGAGTTATTGGTAGTATTTGTGGCATTGGTAGTATTCAGTAGGCCGACAACTAATAACTGAAGAATAAAAAATGGTCTCCCTGGAGAGATTCGAACTCTCGACCCACTGCTTAGAAGGCAGTTGCTCTATCCAGCTGAGCTACAGGGAGACACCTTCTAAAATTTAACATTTAAGGGCAGATTGGTCAAGTTGTTGAGAGCATGAACTGATGCCCGTATTCAATTTTATTTATTATTAAAAAATTAGTTTTAGACTCACTGCTTAGAAGGCAGTTGATCCAGTTAAATTTGCAAGATTTATATTAATAATTTGATACATAACCAGGCTTAAGAACTACCCTGAAAAACGAAATAAATAAACTACCTGAATTTAAAACCGAAGACGATGAACGGGAGCTCTGGACGAATCATTTTCCGTTAGACTATTTTGATATTAAATACCCGGTAAAAACTGTTTTCAGCAATCTTAAACGAGCTAACAAGTAACAGAAAGAAACAAAGTTAATTCAGCCCGCTTCATTATCCGAGGTGACAATGCATCAGAAGCCCTAGACAGCAAAGTTATGCTATAATATGGCTGTATCTCAATTCTTCTACAACATTAGAGGTTGGTTTATATGAAGATTGAAATTGAACGCGAAGATGATGGCCGCTGGATTGCTGAAATTCCTGAACTCCCCGGTGTCATGGCCTATGGAAACAAGAGAAGCGAGGCTATCTCCAAAGCACAGGTACTGGCTTTGCGCGTCCTGGCTGATCGACTAGAACATGGGGAATCAATTCCCCAACTTAATGATGTATTCGCAGTATTATCATGAGCCAGTGGCCTTCTACCAGAGCTAATAAAGTCATCGCTGCACTTTTTAAAATAGGCTGGGTAACAAAACGGCAAATGGGAACCTCCCATCGAATATTGGCTCGTCCCGGTTGGCCTGATTTTGTTTTTGCCTTTCATGAGCATGAAGAAATCGGGCCTAAGATGTTAGCACGTATCAGTAAAAAGACCGGTCTTACCCCTCAAGATTTATAAATACTTCAGGTTGATTCTGATCGAGAAGCTCTTGGATAACACGCCATTAACTATAAACTTGGCTTGAGGAATAAACCCTGCCACTACCCAACAGTATTTATCACACCCGCCTATTGCTTCTCACCACGAACATATAAACGCTAATCATGCATACGAAATATCGCTGACAAACTATCATTAAGGAAGGAATGAAAATATTACCGGACAATAGAATAACTGCACACCCGGGTGAGATACTAAAAGAAGAGTTCCTGGCCTCGGTGGGCATAACCCAGATGGCTCTGGCCCAACATATCGGAGTGCCGCTGCAAAGGGTAAATGAAATAATTCGAGGAAAACGGGGTATTACTCCGGATACAGCCTGGCTTTTTGCTCAGGCTCTGGGAAACAACTCCTCAATTCTGGATGAATCTGCAAAACACTAATGACCTGACCAGCAGGCGGCCCAACCATACAGTGAAGCGACTGATTAGGACAAGATAGCTGAATTTTGCTCATCACCAAACCGACATAGAGCGGGCGGACGCATGGGCCACTCCAAACTGTTAGAAAAGGGAAGCCTCTACATCACCCACGACACAAGCAAGCAAATAGTCTTTCTACAGAGCCGGTTGGAGACCTCTAAGGTTGTTTCCAAGTCTTGAGGATTAGCGCCGGGACTCCGGCTGATGTATTATTTGTCGATCAAATAATATCTAAAGCGGAGTATCCCGGCGCAGGATTATCCAGATATGCTTACTGTAAGGTCACGTTAGTGGCAGTTTTAGTGCTGGCGTTATACTCTACCTGAATTGCAGAACCTAAACGGCCGGCCAATTCGACAATACCGGTTAAAGTTTCACCCGCTTTAATAGTGGTTGTGGAACTGATATCCAGGACCAGACTGTTACCGCTTGAGGTTTTTATGGTTATCGTTTCCGCGATAACATCCACGGATTCCAGCGTGCCCGTCACGGTCAGGGATTCATTACCACTGATAATTGTAATAACCCCTGAACTGCCGATATCAAGTACCGCACCCAGATCGATACCCAGGCCTACTCCCATTTCGCCGTTAACATTCATGCCCAGTTTAACATCGGTCACCAACTGGCCTCCGGATATTTCAACCAGGTTATCGGACTTAACCTCGGCAGTGCAATCATTACGTGTCTCGAGTTGAACAACCGGTGCAAAAACATATTCGCCTTCACTGGCTACATGCAGTGATTCATCTACCAGAAAATCCGATTTAACTGTGGCTGTTGTATTGGATTGCACATTGAATTCGCCTTCCATTTCAAAAGTCGAATTCGGTATAACGCACTGATGACTGCCATTATTATCCGTCACTATAATCTGAGAAACATTCAATCTGACCATATCATAACTGCCTGAAGCAAGTTCCGCCTGAGCCAGCAGCCTGGTGCTTCCGTCTGCTCTTAATTCCAAAAGGTCGTATACTGTGCTCTGAGAAGAAACTGTGGTCCAGGCACCTCCCTGCGCATGAACTTCAATACTGTCCACAGTTATCTCAGCTTCGGTTACAGCCTGCATATCGGCTGCCGCATCGGCAATGGCAAACACTACCTCGCCCTGAGCAGCCGCCGGGGTTGTTGAAGAGGCAGAGGTCGTCGTTGTATCTTCCGTCGAACAACCACCTATAAATAACACTCCAACCATAACCAGAAGCACAACGATTGAGATAACCCCTGAGAATTTCTTATTTTGTTTCATCTTTAAAACACCACTCCTCCCAGTTTTTATACTATCATTATATTATAGAAACCATTCTTCAGGTTGAATCTGGCTGTATTCATTTTTCAGAGGGATTTGCTGAAAATCTTTAAATCCCATTTTATAAGGGCCGTGGAGCAGGTAAAATTCATAATTTATCCTGATTTACAGATCAACAAGGAGGTAAACATGCGCAAACTGGTATATACTGCACTTTTTCTGGGTATTTTGCTGGTAGCCGTCACTGCCGGCGGGTGTAAAGCCACCGAAATCAGCGAAATAACGAACAACTTTGACAAGTATGAAGGCGAAGAAGTCTCCATCAAAGGGACTGTTGGAGAAACGATCTGGATCTCCGTGGCGGAAAAGGGAGCCTTCCAGGTCGGTGACGGTTCCGGTAATATATGGGTAGTTTCCAGCCAGCCGCCGCCCCAACAGGGTGAAACTGTCCGGGTGACAGGCACAGCTCAATCCGCTTTCAGCATCGGGGATAATTCACTGGGGCAAGTAATAGTTGAGAGCAAAAGAAATTAAGAG
>DAOUFH010000249.1:0-2304 GCA_034429955.1 Dehalococcoidales bacterium | reverse complement strand
TACTTCATTGCTGGGGGCTTCCAGAATGCTCACAAAATCATACTGGCCCAGCAAGGCGTACTGACAGAGCACTTTGACGCCCTGGTATTCTACTTCTTTATTCAATTCTTTAAGTACCTCGGGGTCTTCCTGAAGGTTTTGTCTTCCTGCATCGGTTAGTGTGGTCAACATCAAATAAACAGACATGGCAGCCTCCAATTTTTAAATTCAAATACCCCGGTACTGTTTTCACCGGCTGATTAGCATTATAGCATAACTGCCGCAGCCAGCCACTGCCAGTCACACTTTCTGTTCTACCCCGGAACACCGCACCTGTTTTTTCAGGCTGTGTTCGTATATGTTATAATTGAATCAAACTACACTGAGGTGATGCACAATGCCGGAAAAATCCAACCAGAAAACCTCCGCCAGTTTAACCAGTTTGATGACAAAACTTGAAAACGAACCGATCGCCGCCTTTCTGGGCATCAAAACACTGGAACTCTCCCCGGGGCATTCCAAGGTCAGCATGAAAATGCGGCCGGAATACATCAATTTCAACGGGGTAATTTTCGGCTCAATCATAATGGCCATTGCAGATTACGCGTTCGCTCTGGCTATCAATTCCTTGAAACTGCCCAGCCTGGCTTCCCAGTTCAATATTCATCTTCTGGCACCGTCTTCGGCTGATGATGAATTAATTGCCGAAGGGAAAGTTCTGCACAGCGGACGCCGCAGTGGAGTAACGGAGATGACGGTCTATAATCAGAACGGCAAACTGGTAGCCTTCGCCAGCGGGACTACCGTGGCCCCGTTATCTTGATACAAACTTCGACAAAGCCCCCTGGTTTTTAAGGCAATGCTCTGACTGTCATAATCAAGCTGATAAGTACTAAACAGCTATAGAATAATCGTACATCGCCGGGTATCCAGGTAAAAAGGCAACTCAAAGGCAGAATTTTCTCTAATGCCGCCCGCGTCCTGTGCAACTTGATGACCTATTAAATATAGCTCAGTGAAGCAATACAGGGTAGACTTTCCTGTGCACCACAAAGGAGCTACACGGATTTCCAGACCGTAACCCCCGAAGAGCCTCGCTTGCTAATACCAGATCGGTCGGCCGATTCTAATTTCAGGCGATATGGATATCATTTATTTACCGCTTCAGCATAGCAATACCTTAGCTGTCATTGGACGGATAAACCGTTTACAGAGTTAGTCGGATATTGGCCTTTCCTCAATCACTAGCAAAGAAGCATAAATGATTTTACCTTCAGTATTACGTACCGGAAAAGCTTTCATTTTAAACTGATGTTTCTCATCCTTTTTATCCGTGAATTGAAATCTTACCCGGACATTTTCACCCGATACAACCTGCGTTAATATCTCAGGCAAAGTGGGAGCAAAAGCTTCCGGGTAAAATCGACTGATTGATTCTCCCATAACCTCATTGCTTTGATATTCCAGGTATTTTTCAACGTTTTTATTCCAGCTGGTCACCCTGCCCTTTAAATCCAGACTGATAAAAGCCAGGCCTGAAGAATCCACCACAGATGACAGTCTTAAAGCTTTTTCCTCCAGCAACTTGCGTTCTGTTATATCCATACCCATCAAATAAAGCTGTTTACGATTACAGGAATTGATCAATACAGAGTTCAGTATCAGATTTTTTACCCGGCTATTTACCCTGCACTCAACTTCCAGGTCTTTAAAATCCGTAAATAAATCGATAGCCTGACGCAGATTAGCATGGCTGTCAGGATCGACATAGTTCCAGAGGAATTTACCCAGAAGCTTCTCACGGTCAGTCTCTAAAATACCGCAGGCCGCAGAGTTGGCATCCACGATATGACAGGCTTCATCCAATACAATAATAGGGGTAGCAGTCTTACTGAATATAGTCAATAGTCTGTAAGCAGTATCCTGAAATTCTCTTACCAGCTTATCCTCACGTTCTATCTGGCTTATCCAAAAACGCGGATCGGTTTCAATAGCTTTTTTGCTAAGCAGACTATCCGGCGACACGTAGAAGTTTTTGTATGATACCCGTCCATTCTGAATAAGACCGGGGTATAACAGGACAATGTTCCTGATTAATTCCGGCTTGAACTGCCGGTAATCATATTGGCCTACTCCCAGCGCATTATATTTGGCAAATAGATCGCTGGTCAGACGGGCTTCATATTCAATATTATTCTCAGAACCGGGTAATCTCTGCAATAACCAGTCCATTTCACTGGTCAGACGCAAGGCACTAAACCCATCATTTTGGGCTTTTACCGCGGCTTCATGCAATGCGAAATGGGCCCTATCCAGGTTAATTTC
>DAOUFH010000248.1:0-6421 GCA_034429955.1 Dehalococcoidales bacterium | reverse complement strand
GGTCGACCGTGACCGTTTCATCCTTTCGGCCGGCCATGCCTCGATGCTGCTTTATGCCCTGCTGCATCTGACCGGCTATCAACTATCCCTGGAGGATATCAAAAATTTCCGCCAGTACGGCAGTAAAACGCCGGGTCATCCTGAATACGGGATGACTCCGGGTGTCGAAACCACCAGCGGGCCGCTCGGGCAGGGCTTCGCCAACGCCGTCGGTCTGGCAATCGCCGAAACCATGCTGGCGGCCAAATTCAACCGGCCGGGTTTTACGCTGTTCGACCATCAGACCTGGGTCCTGGCCTCGGACGGTGATTTACAGGAAGGTATCAGCTCGGAGGCCGCTTCTCTGGCCGGTACGTTGAAGCTGGGCAAACTGATTTGTTTATATGATTCCAATGACGTCCAGCTGGACGGGCCGACCGATTACTTCACTGAAAATGTAGCCCAGCGTTTCAGGGCTTATGACTGGAACGTCATAGGTCCGATTGACGGAATGGATATAGAGACAGTCTCAGCGGCCATCACCAGGGCCCGCGCTCAGACTCGGCAACCCAGTCTGATTATCTGCAAGACCATCATAGGTTACGGCAGTCCCGGCAAGGCCGGCCGCAGCAGTGCTCACGGCGAACCGCTGGGAGAAACTGAAACGGCACTGGCTAAAAAGAATTTGAACTGGAATTATCCGCCCTTCACAGTACCGGAGGAAGTCGCTGCACATATGCGGCAGGCCATAGAGCGCGGCAGGACCCTCCAGCAGCGCTGGCAGGCTTTACAGGAAAGTTATCGCAGCGCCTATCCCGCTGAAGCCGCCGAAATGGAGTCATTTATCAAGGCCGGACCGCCCTTTGATTGGGACAAGGTTATGGCAGATATCGTACCGGCTACGACCAAACCGGCCGCGACCCGTGATACGGCCGGACAGGCGCTCAACCGGCTGGCCGCTGTTTTACCGGGGTTGGTGGGTGGCGCCGCTGATTTAGCCAGCTCGACCCGGGCGGTTATCAAGAACGCTCCGGACTATAATGCCGCCAACCGGCTGGGCCGCAACCTGCGTTTTGGCGTGCGCGAACATGCTATGGGAGGTATTGTGAACGGCCTGGCCCTGCACGGCTTCCGGCCTTTTGCCTCGACCTTCCTGGTATTTTCCGACTATATGAAACCGGCTATCCGGCTGGCTGCGCTGATGAAGCTGCCGGTCGTTTATCTTTTCAGCCATGATTCCATCGGGGTGGGAGAGGACGGCCCGACTCATCAGCCGGTCGAACAACTGGCTGGTCTGCGGTCTATTCCCAACTTGCAGGTCATCCGGCCCTGCGATGCCGCCGAAACGGTGGAAGCCTGGAAGGCTGCGGTCTTAAAAAAAGACGGGCCGACTGCTTTGATTTTATCCCGTCAAAGCCTGCCGTTGCTGGACCGGCAGCAGACGGGTGCTGCCGCCGGTCTGCAAAAGGGCGGCTATATCCTGTGGGAGAACGGAACTGCTCCGCAGGTGATTATTATCTCCTCCGGTTCCGAGGTAAACCTGGCTTTGACCGCCGGACACAGCCTGCAACAACGCGGCCTGGCCGTAAGGGTGGTCTCTTTGCCCTGCTGGGAATTATTTGAGAAGCAGTCGGCTGAGTACCGCACAGCGGTCCTGCCGTCAGGAACCGCTCTGATAATATCGGTGGAGGCGGCTGCGACTTTTGGCTGGCAGCGTTATACCGGCCGCGACGGCCTGAACCTGGGAGTAGACCGTTTCGGTCTTTCGGCTCCGGGGCCGCAGGTCTACCGCGAACTGGAGATTACCTCTGAGAAAATTGAAAAGATGGTTTGGGATTATCTGAAAAACAAACCCTTGGAAAGTTAGCTGTCATTAGGTCCTCTGCAACGGGCCTGAGAAGAGGAGGTAGAACATGAATATTGTTATAGCCTCTGACCATGCCGGTCTGATATTGAAAACCAAACTGGTCCCCTGGTTGGAAACCTTGCCTCACAAGCTTATGGACCTGGGCGCTTTTGTCTATGATAGCGACGATGACTATACCGATTACGCCGAAGCAGTGGCTAAGGCTATCATCCAGGGTAAAGCGGCCAGGGGTATTCTGGTCTGCGGCAGCGGGGTGGGAGCTTCGGTAGCGGCCAATAAATTCAAAGGCATTTATGCCTGTCTCTGTCACGACAGCTATTCCGCCCACCAGGGTGTAGAACATGATAATATGAATGTGCTGTGCCTGGGCGGACGTATTGTCGGACTGGAACTGGCCAAAGAACTGGTGTCCGCTTTTCTGAAAGCTGAATTCAGCGGCATTGAAAGATATCAACGCCGTTTTGAGAAAATTCAGGCTATCGAAAACAGCCGCTGATGTCAGGAAAAATATTTAATCAGGGTATTTATACCTTTCACCGGGTTAGGCTATAATAACAGTACGGCTCATTTAAAACAGCCCGCAGGTTGAGGTATCCCGGCACTGGATTAGCTGAATCTTCCGGGACGGACAATCAGAGGATAAACATATGTCTGCAAACAAGACTACCCTGGCTATTTTTGATTTCGACGGTACTTTGACTGAAGGGCATCTGTGGCTGGGCATCGCCAGACATCATAAAGCCAAAAAAATCAGAAGGACGGCGGTCTACTGCTATATTTTTAGCCATATGCCGTACTGGCTGGCTGCCAAAATGAGGCTGTATCCCGAGGATAAAAATCGCGCCAAATGGGGACAGGACCTTTCAGTCCTGTTCAAGGGGTTCAGCGTTTACCAGGCCCAGGAGACCTTTAACTGGATTTGCGACAACTATTTTATGGAACTAATGCGTCCGGATGTTCTGGCTGTGATGCGTGAGCACCGGCAGAAAGGAGATTACATCATCCTGCTGTCCGGCATGTTCACTGAGTTCCTGGAAGTTATCGGCAAAAGATTGGAGGTGGATGCTGTAATAGGCACCAACCTCGAAAAAGTCAATCAGAATTATACCGGCAAAATCATACCGCCCTTATGTTTCGGCGATAATAAAGCTAATTATTTACAGGGTTTCCTTAAGAAAAAAGGCATCAATGCGGAGCTCAGCGAAAGCTATGCCTACGCCGACAGCTATTATGATAATCCTGTCTTCGGTATGGTCGGTCATCCGGTGGCGGTGTATCCGGATAAAAAACTGCAGGCACAGGCTATTCAGCGCGGCTGGCCGGTCATCGGCAAACAGGCAGAATAATCTTCCGGGCGCTTTTAACCGTGGCCTGTATTTCGCAGCTGCTGTGATATAATGGCGGCAATAATTCCTGAGGGGAGCGCATGTTCACTCATCTGCATGTTCATACAGAATACAGCTTACTGGACGGCATGTGCCGTATTCCACAACTGATCAACCGCACCAAAGAACTGGGCATGAACGCTGTGGCTATTACCGACCACGGTTCCATGTATGGGGCTATCGATTTCTATAATGCCGCCAAAGCCGCCGGCATCAAGCCGATCATCGGCTGTGAGCTCTATGTCGCCCAGTCCAACCATACGGTCAAGACTCCCGCTGAAAAATCCAATTTTCATGTTGTTCTGCTGGCCAAAAACATCACTGGCTACCGTAATTTGATGCAGCTTACCAGCAAGGCCCATGTTGAAGGCTATTATTACAAACCCCGCATCGACCACGCCCTGATGGAGCAATATCATGAGGGCCTGATTTGTCTTTCAGCCTGCATGAGCGGTGAGATTCCCGCCCGTATCCTGCAGAACCGGCTCAGCGATGCCCGCGACCTGGCTATCTGGTATAAGCAGGTATTCGGCGACTTCTACCTGGAGATACAGCGCCATCCGATGCCTGAAATGGAGAAAATCAACCGTGAGTTAATCTCCCTGGGCAAGGAGCTGGATATTCCGCTGGTAGCAACCAATGATGTCCACTATATTTACCGTGAAGACGCCGAAGTGCACGATTTGCTGTTGTGCATCGGCACCAACGCCGTGGTCAGCGAAGAAAAACGCATGAAGATGTCCGGCGATTTTATCTATTTTAAAACTCCCCAGGAGATGGAGGAGGCTTACCGGGATATACCTGAAGCCATCGAAAATACCCAAAAAATCGCCGATATGTGCGATTTGAAGCTGGACTTCAACCGCCTGCACCTGCCTGAGATAGAACTGCCTCCGGGCAAAAATGCCCAGCAGTATTTGACCGATTTATGCCGGGAAGGTTTCAAACATTATTATCCCAACCCCACACCGGAACTGGAACAGCGTCTCAGCTATGAGCTGGATGTAATCGAAAAAACCCAGTTCGCCAACTACTTCCTGGTAGTCTGGGATATGCTCTCTTATTCCCGCAAACGGGGTATTCTGATCGGAGTCAGAGGTTCTGCGGCAGCCAGCATCGTGCTGCACTGCCTGGGTATTACCACCGTCGACCCGGTAGAACACAAGCTGGTCTTTGAAAGGTTTTTGAATATTGAACGTAAGGAAATGCCGGATATCGATTCCGATTTCGAGGACTGGCGGCGGCAGGAAGTCATCGATTACGTTTCACAAAAATACGGCGCCGACCATGTGGCTCAGATAATCACCTTCGGTACTCTGGGTGCCCGCCAGGCTTTGCGTGATATCGGCCGGGCCCTGGGTATGTCTTACGCCGATGTCGATAATGTGGTGCGTCTGGTTCCCATGGGTGTGGGGATGACGCTGGACAAGGCTATGGAGGAGAACCCTGAATTCAAACAGATTTACACCGCAGACTCCAGAGTCCGCAAGCTGGTGGACTATGCCAAAAGAGTTGAGGGTATCGCCCGTCATGCCAGCACTCATGCGGCCGGTATCGTTATTTCCAAAGACCCTTTGACCAATCATGTGCCGTTACAGCAGGTCTCCAAAGGCGGCGAAAGTAGCGGGCTGGTCATGACCCAGTATGCCATGGAGCATATTGCTAAAATCGGTCTGCTGAAAATGGACTTCCTGGGCCTGGCTAACCTGACTATCCTGGCCAAGGCGCGCAATATCATCAAGGAGACTCGCGGCGTAGATTTGGATCTGGCCAATTTGCCACTGGACGACCAGAAGACCTTTGATTTACTGGCTGCCGGTGAGACTACCGGAGTGTTCCAGCTGGAAAGTGCGGGTATGCGCCGTTATATTAAAGAGCTTAAACCCACCTGTTTCAGCGATATCGCCGCTATGGTGGCGCTCTACCGTCCCGGCCCTATGGAGCATATTCCCAAGTTTATCCGTTCCAAGCATGGCGAAGAGCCTATCACTTATCCCCACCCTGCCCTGGAGAAAATTCTGGAGGAGACTTACGGCGTAATTGTTTATCAGGACCAGGTCTTGTTTATCGTCCGTCAATTTGCCGGTTATAGCCTGGGTCAGGCGGATATCTTCCGCAAGGCGATGGGTAAGAAGATAGCCGAGGTTATGCAGAAGGAAAAGGTCAATTTTATCAACGGCGCCATCAAATTGGGTTATACCGAAGAGATGGCCAATACTATTTTTGCTTTGATAGAGCCCTTTGCCGGTTATGCCTTCAACAAGGCTCACAGCGTCAGCTATGCTCTGATCGCCTATCAGACCGCTTATTTGAAAGCCAACTTCCCTTCGGAATATATGGATGCCTTTTTAATCACCAACCAGGATGTGACCGAAAAAGTCACCACTGCGATATCGGAATGCCGTCGCCTGGGAATACAGGTCAATCCTCCCGATATAAATAAGAGTGACGTCAACTTTTCACTGGAAGACAGCGGCGACCCCGAAAAACCGGCTATTCGTTTCGGTCTGGCGGCGGTGAAAAATGTGGGTGAGGGCGCAGTCCAACCCCTGATTGATGAACGCAAGCTGAACGGACCTTTTAAAAATATCGAAGATTTCTGCCGCAGGCTGGACGCTCAGAGTGCCAACCGCAGAGTGCTGGAGAGCCTTATCAAGACCGGAGCACTGGATACTTTATGTTCCAACCGGGGAGCTTTGCTCAATAATGTCGACCGCATTCTTTCCATGGCCCAGCAGGAACAGAAACTCAAGAGCAGCGGACAGTCTACCATGTTCGATCTGTTCGGTGAATCGGCCCAGGTGCCTCTGCCGCACCTGGAAATCAGCGGTGAAGATGTCGGTACAAAAGAGAAACTGGCCTGGGAGAAGGAGTTGATGGGCATCTACCTGGCCGAACACCCCTTCGCCCGCTACGCTCATTTGATCGACACCACCAGTATCACTCTTATCGGTCAGATTAATGAGGAACTGAACGGCCAGGCAGTCAGCCTGGTGGGTATGGCAGCCTCCGTACGTGAGCTTTTCACCAGAGACCATAAAGCTTTCTGCAGCGCAGTGCTGGAGGACCTGGAGGGTTCCATCGAAGTGATGGTCTGGCCGCGTGTTTATGAGTCCTCCCGTGATTTATGGCAGGAAGGTAATTTACTGCGGGTCGAAGGCAAGGTCAGAATTAAAGATGATAGACCTCA
>DAOUFH010000247.1:0-17531 GCA_034429955.1 Dehalococcoidales bacterium | reverse complement strand
CAGTGTTGACCGAATCATCTACGGAGTTATTCATCACCTAAATCAAACATGGAAGGAAAAGCCCATTCTTCAATTTACACAAAATGCTTGACATTACCCAGACTTCCAGCCTCACAAGGGCTGGAGACTCCAGTAGCCGGTGGTCAACGGCTAACCGCTATCTTATAATATTATCAATGGACACTACTGCAAGACCAGATTATTCTAAAATCAAGCTGATCGCTTGCGCTACCGTCATGGAAGAGATACTGCCTTCCCTGCCGCCCGACTTGTCTTTTCAAAGGCTGGACTTCGGCCTGCACAATGACCCCGATAAATTGAGAACTGCCTTACAGCAGGCTATTGATTCGGTTGAACCACATATTCAGACTATTCTGCTGGGATACGGTCTGTGCTCCCGGGCGGTCGCCGGACTGAAATCTCACAGTTGCACTATCATTATTCCCAGAGTAGATGACTGCATAGGTATTTTCCTGGGATCGGCCCAGGCTTATCATGCCCAGCATACCGCCGCACCCGGCACCCTCTATCAGACCAAGGGCTGGCTGGAATCTGACGATACTCTGCAATCCCTGCCGGATTTAATAAAGCGCTACGGTGAAACGCGGGCTAAACGCCTGTTTCACGCGATGTTCAAAAACTACGACCGACTGGTTTTCATCAATACCGGCAACTATCAAATTGAACATTACCGCCAGCTAAGCCGTGAAAAAGCGGCTGAGCTTAATCTGAGGTTTGAAGAAATCCAGGGTTCCAACCGGCTGGTTAAAAAGCTTATCGCAGGCCCCTGGGATGAAGAATTCGTAGTCGTGGAACCCGGCCGGGAAGTCCGTTTTGCCGACTTCCGCTGACAGGCTGTCAGATTTTCCTCTCCCTCTAGAAAATTACTGGTTCCGCCCCGATACAATCGGTGGAAATGACAGGAGAGAATCGGGAGGGAGCGTTAGAGAGGAATTTTGATAAGCGCCGACTGTCTGAAAGTCGCCGGTTATGGCGAGAGGGCCAAAGCCCTTCTGTATCTTCCCTCGGCTAAAGGGCAAGGCGAGAGAGAGTCGGTCGTAGGGGCGGGTTTGAAACCCACCCGCCCTGGTTGTCCTGCTGGAAGCCTCGGGGTGGGGATGCACGAATAACGAACGACGAAAGACGAACAACTCCAAGCTAATATCTAGAAGCTCAAGGCTATTAATCTAAACATCTATAAATCTAAATGCCTGCAAGTCTAATAGTCTAATCACGAATAACGCAAAATCCCCTTGTATTCCCCTCATTAAGGAGGCAAGTTTTTTTAGGCTTTGCGGTTATAAGTGGCCTCAACCCGGCTGCCTATGCCGCCTCTTTCCCGGTATTCAGCTTCAACCGACATCGAGACGGGTTTCACCAGCTTGACCAGGTCGTTCAGCACGCGGTTGACCACATGCTCCTGAATGATGCCGACATTGCGGAAAGACAGCAGGTAATATTTGAGCGACTTGAGTTCGATTAACTTTTTATCCGGCACATAGCTGACCGCCAGGTAACCGAAATCGGGCAACCCGGTCCAGGGGCAGACACAGGTAAACTCTTCCGTTTCATATACAATATCGGTAGCCGAGCCCGGATACTTGAAATCGATCGTCTCCAGTACCGCCGTATCTATGGCCTCCTCCGTATGTATATCAAAGCGTTTTTCGTTATAGCTGTCGGTCTTTTTCATTTACACACAACCACCTTATTTTTAACCTTACTTCATAATTTTAATGACTTAGCATCAAAACCCGAAACTTTTTATCAGCCGGACTCAAACTACTCTACCAGGAATCAGGAATCTGCCGCGAGATTAAATTCAGCGCGTCCTGCAAATCCCGGCAAACGTTTAACTCTTCATGTTAACGAATTGCAGGGGGATGCCGTAATCCTGCTCCTTTAACAGCCGCATTATCTCCCGCAAATCATCGATCTGTTTTCCGGTGACTCTGACTTTGTCGTCCATCAATGCCGGCTGTACCTTGATTTTAAGGCCCTTGATAAATTTGACTATTTTCTGTCCGGTCTCTTTTTCAATGCCTTCCAGGACTTTGATATCCGTTTTGGCCACCGCAGTTGAAACCGTATCTATCTTGCCCATTGAGAGACATTTGATATCCACTTTCTGTCTCACGCATTGCCCGGTCAAAAGATCTTTAATAGTCTTGACCTTCCACTCGTCTCCACTGACGATATGGATCATCTTGTTCTTGCGGTCGAACTCTATTTCAGACTTGATATTTCTGAAGTCAAAGCGGGTACTGATTTCTCTTTTGGCGTTATTTACGGCGTTATCCAGCGACTGAACATCGACAACACTGACTACATCCAGAGACGGCATACCGGCCCCTCCATCTTTTAAATTCTATTTTGATTTTACCATGAACAGCTTGCCCGGTTTAAATAGATTCTGGCTGCCTTTCCGGCTGTTATGTCACTTTGGCTTTTATCCCTCATTTCTATTACAATAACAATGTTTTAATTAAACTGGAAGCGAGAGTATTATGCTGTATCTGATAGTCTGGATTATTTTAACTACCGCCATCACTTTCCTGGGGGCCTGGTATGCCAGGCGCTATAACCGGGCGGACGCCCTGATTGCTTTATACGTCACTTTCGTGATTTTAAGCCAGATAATCGCCGTTAAAATAGCCCAGTTCGACCTGGGATTCATTGCGGTCACAGCTCCGGCAGCCGCTTTGATATATCCTGTAACCTATCTGTTTACCGATATCGTAAATGAGAAATTCGGTCGCAGGACCACTCATTTAATGATTGCCATCGCCTTTGTCGCCAATGTAGCTATGGTCTTCTTCCTGTGGATCGGCACCAGATTGACTCCGGCTCCCTTCTGGGGCGATCAAGGGGCATGGGAGACCGTTATAGCCCTGGTACCCAGAATAACTCTGGCCTCTATGGTGGCCTTCCTGATCAGTGAAAATCTGGACGCCGTGGTCTTCAGCCTTTTCAGAAAGTTAACTAAAGGGAGATTCCTGTGGATGAGGTCGGCTTTGAGCAGTATCCCGGCCCTCACTGTAGATACCTTTATCTTTATTACAATCGCTTTCTACGGAACTATGCCCTTGGGTTCTCTGTTCGAAGGGCAGTTAGCCACCAAATACCTGGTCGGACTGATAAGCATTCCCTTCCTCTATTTCAACCGCTGGATAATATTCGGAGTCCAGAAGGGACAGCCGGTGACAGCCGCACCGGACAGGCAGCAGACCTCTAACCTTTAAGCTTGCGGTACATTTTTTGCAGGTCGCTCAGCCAGATGACCGGCTCGGCATCGGAAGGCATCCGCCAGTCACCGCGGGGAGACAAACTGACCGTACCTACTTTAGGGCCTTCCGGCATACAGGTCCGTTTGAACTGATTGGCAAAGAAACGTTTAATAAAGCTGACGAACCACTTGTTCAGGTCATCCAGGGTATAAGCGGTGCTGAACAGGCCGTGCCGGTTAGTCAGTTCCGCTAAAAACAAAATCTTGCCGGGCCGCATTCCGAACCGGATGAACGGATAGAGGAAATAGTCTGCCAGTTCCACCGGTCCTATGATATCCTCACTCTTTTGCTTTATCTTGCCGTTGGACGGCCTCAATAGCTCGGGGGAAATGGGAGTATCCAGGATATCTTTCAAGATTGCCCTGGCGGGAGAATCCCGCAGTTCGTCATCAGCCACCCAGTCGATCAGATATTTAACCAGGGTTTTGGGCACCGAGACATTGATATGATAATGCGATACCTGGTCTCCGGCGAAGGTGCTCCACCCCAGCGCCACCTCGGTTAAGTCTCCCGTCCCCAGCACAATCGCATCCAGTTCATTGGCTTTGTTGAACAAAAAGGCCGTGCGATAGCGGGCCTGCACATTTTCAAAGACCACATCCTCTTTACCCTGATGACCCAGGTCTTTAAGCTGGGATAAACAGCTATCGCTGATCTTCACCTCTGTAAAGCTTACGCCTAACGCCCGGCACAAACGGGTAGCATTGGATTTCGTCCGCCTGGTCGTACCGAATCCCGGCAGGGTGTAAGCATACACGCAAGTTCTGGGATAGCCCAGAAAATCAGCTGTTTTAACAGCTGCCAGCAGGGCCAGAGTAGAATCCAGCCCGCCTGAAATACCCAGGACGATTTTCTGTTTCTTGGCGCCGCTCAGTTTTTTGGAAAGCGCACCCACCTGCATGGAAAATATCTCACGGCATCTGGCAGCCCGATCGGAGCTGTCTCCCGGCACGAAAGGATAGGCTTCCAGTCTCCGATTGACTTCATTAACCGCACAGTCTTCTATCTCCAGTTCGATTACATCGAAAAGCGGACGGTCTGCCACGGCGGTCTGCATATTATGGGTGGACTGGCGGTCGAAAACCAATCTGTCGATATCAATATCGCTGATTATCAATTGCGTTTCACGGCAGAGCCTGGGAGCTTCATCCAGTATTGTGCCGTTTTCAGCGATTAACGTATGTCCGCCGAAAACGATATCGTTGGAAGACTCGCCGATACTGCTGGAGACGTAACAATAGGCTGCCTGGCAACGGCCTGACTCGGATGAAACGATAATCCGCCTCCAGTCGTCCTTCCCCAGAACTTCATTGCTGGCGGACAGATTGAACAGTACATTGGCCCCGGCTGCAGCCTGATAGGCATGCGGAGATAAAGCAACCCACAGGTCCTCACAGATTTCCACCCCGATAGTGGCGGCCGGGAAGTCCTTGAACCTAAATAGTAGCTCTGTACCGCAGGGCACCCGGGCACCCTGGATATTCAGCCAGTTCTCCTCCAGATTGGCACCGGACTCAAACCAGCGGTTATCATAAAATTCCTTATAGCCGGGCAAATAAGTTTTGGGGACGAGGCCGCAGATTTTACCGTGGCTGACTACGGCAGCACAATTATAAATCCTCTGATTAAGGGAAACCGGCAGCCCCACCAGTGCGTTAATCTTCAGTTTGGAGGTCGCTTCTGCTACAGAGACTAAAGCGGACCAAGCCTGGTCTAAAAGCGCCGGATGCTGAACCAGGTCGTCTATTTTATAGCCGGTCAGGCACATCTCCGGAAAGGCCACTACCTGGACGCCCTGCGCTTTGGCCTGTTTCAACAGGTTCAGGACTGATTTCAGGTTATAACCGATATCGGCAGTCCTCAAATCAGCTACCGCTGCGGCGATACGCAGCATACCCAAATCCCGGTTTAAATATACTTTAGATTCCAAGCCTGACCTCCTGGGCAAGAACACATTATGTACAGTGTCTCATGTGTCACCATTGTAGCACAAGGAACAAAAAGTGTGTAACATCCGCCGGAACGGGCGTTTTCAGAGGATTTTATCCCGGCTGTCAAGCAGAATTGTGACCGGGCCGTCGTTGTGGATCTCCACCAGCATGTGCGTTTGAAAGCGGCCAGTTTCCACCGGCAAGCCGCTCTCACGCAATTCGCAGACAAAGGAGTTGAATAAGGCTTCAGCCGCCTCGGGCGAGGCAGCTTCGATAAAACTGGGACGGCGGCCCTTGCGGGAGTCCGCCAATAGGGTGAACTGGCTCACCGCCAGTATTGAGCCTTGTATATCCTGTACGGATAGATTGAATTTGCCCTCACTGTCGCTGAAGATCCGCAGACCGGCTGTTTTCTGAGCCAGGTAATGCACGTCTTTAAGGCTGTCACCGGCAGCTACTCCCACCAGGACTACCAGGCCGGGGCCGATAGCTCCCGTGACTTCACCCTCTACTGTAACCGAGGCTCTATTAACTCTCTGTAAGAGGACTTTCAAGTTAAATCCAATCGTCCGGATTTATTTGGAACCGCTGCCTGATTTGGGATAATCGTTGACATAGAATCCGCTGCCTTTGAACACAATCGGAGCCGGACACATAATTCTCTTCGATTTGCTGTTACATTTCGGGCAATCGGCTATAGGATCAGCGCTGAAACCCTGTTTCTTTTCAAAACGGTGGCTACATTTGCCACATTCATATTCATAAGTCGGCATAAATAAAACGCACCTCCAGAATGTCTTTTTATTTTACAATAAGGCACTTTTGCGAGGCAAGAATGGAGCAGAGGAGGAAAGTTAGAAGTTTCAGGTTTTAAGTTTCAGGGCAAAGCTCTGCCTGTCCAACCATTGCGGATGTACACAAGGCCGCCCCTGCACACCAGTTCTCAGTTCTTTTTTGAATTTTGACTTACGGTTTCGACTTTTGAATTTAACGCTCAGACTAAATTAAAAAAGGGAGGCGACCGCCTCCCTTTTTTAAAGTACTGTTTAATTACTATTTCCAGGGACCGAAGGTCGACTGTGCCAGGGCTTGGTCAAATATCTTGCCGGTAGTTATCTGATAGTCCGCATCGGCTATTTTGGTGCAATATTTGCCCCACATCTCAGGCTCTTCCCAGTCAGTCATATCTACTTTGCCATCAAGGAAACCGGTAACGACTTCTGTCTTGGCAAAGAAAGGCTTGATGCAGCTGACCGCAATATTGGTGCGACGCAGCTCACGGGCCAGACCGGTGGTAAAACGTTCCAGCGCAATTTTAGTGGCGCCGTAAACCACGCTGTACTGGACACGGGTGGCCAGAATGGAAGACATGTTGATTATAACGCCGCTGTTACGGGCTATCATCTGCGGCAGAACGGCGTGTGCACAATAGGCCGAGCCATTCAGGTTAACGTTTACAATCAAGTTCCAGCGTTCCAGCGGTATTTCCGAAAACCTGTCCTGCGAAGTAATGCCGGCATTGTTTACCAGTACATCCAGCTGGCCCCATTTCTGAGTGATGGTATCGATCAGGTTCTTGGCCTGGTCGGGGATTCCAATATTGGACTGTACCAGTAAGACCTCTCCACCCATCGCTTTGATTTCTTTAACCACTTCATTAGCTTCGCCTTCGCTGGCGCGATAGTTGATGGCTACTTTTGCGCCTTTGGCAGCGAAATCCAGAGCAATAGCTTTTCCCAGACCGCGGGACGAACCGGTTACCAGGACTGTCTTGCCTTTTAATGACATCTTTATATCCTCCCCTGTTTTGTTATATTATTTTTAACAAAAATTATACGCAGATGCATTGCTTTCAAGCTCGAAGACGCTTCCATTCTAACACAGGCCTGTGCTTTTTACTAACATCGCATAGTCCAATCAGCCTGTCAGGAGTTTGACAAATTATTATCTTATACGATATAAAATAATAACTTGACAGTTCACCCGAGCTCATAATATAGTAGTGTTCTGTATATACGGAGGACGTGGATTTGAGAGTTAACCGCAGACGCTCCGATATCGAAATAATCGCAGAAATGCTCAAAGTCGGAGAAAACGGCGCTGGCAAAACCGAGATCATGTACAGCGTCAATATGAGCTATAGCCAGATACAAAAATATCTGGGCTATCTGCTTGCGGAAGGTTTTATCGATACCATGAAAATCGGGAACCCCTGCGTTTATTATCGCGTAACGGAAAAGGGCCAGAAACTGCTGGACCTGCTTACCAACGTCAAAGAAATGCTGGGGCTGGATGACTTTGATCTTTAGCTGCTTTGGACCGAAGTATTAAATATTTAAGGAACTGATATGTCTGAAAAAAAGATGCTGATTGTTGACAATGAATTGCTGCAAAGAATCGACGAAAACCGGGGTGATATGAGCCGTTCAGAGTTTATCAATTTCCTGCTCGATAATCAACTGGGCGAAGAATCCGACGAAACCGCAATCAATAATCAGTTCGTAACCCGTGAAGAATATCAGGAATTTGCCATAGGTATGAAGGACTTGCTGCGCCGTTTTCTGGACTTCTTCATCAGCTACGGTCTGGAACTGGGCAAAGAACCCAAAGACAATACCTTCTCCGAGTTGGTCCAGAAGCTGCAGACCCTTTCCGCCAATGCGGGCAAATCAAAGGCCTCTAAATAGTCAAAAACAGGGCTGAACGCTTTTAAAATCAGCCCTTGCATTTTCCTCTGTTGTCCCTCTTGGATAGAACAATCTTCTAGAACATAATAACTTCTCACACCGATTTAATTCTGTCATCCTTCTCTCTTAGGAATAGTGTCTCTGACAACTATGCCTTAAATTCCGGAGGCCTTGAGCCTTTTTCCGGTCAGAGGAGGCCAAAATTGCTTAAAGCGATTGATCTGCTGCGCGCAGGACGACAGGATGAAATCTGGAAGATGTGCTGCGGTTATCTTAATCTAACCTTGCCTGATTTCATGAAAATTCAGAAAAGCCTTCTAGAGGAACAGATACAAATTCTTTCACGCTCTAAAATAGGACGCAAACTTTTCAACGGGAACTGGCCTCAGACAGTCGAAGACTTCCGCAAGGAGGTACCTCTGACCACCTATAATTATTATTGTCCGGAGCTTTCAGAAAAAGACGTATCAGCTTTACCGTCTAAACCGGCCCAGTGGGTACATACCTCCGGACGTACCGGGGAATATGCCTGCAAGTGGGTGCCAGTCAGCGAACAGTTTGTCGAAGAGTTAAGCCGCATCCTGTACGGCCTGGGGCTGATTTCCGCCGCCGGCAAATGGGGAGATACCGCTCCTTTTATCGAGTGCCCCCATATGATTTACACAGTAGCTCCCAGACCTTATATCTCCGGTGCTCTGGCCTCGATGATCCAGGAACAGACCCCTTCTCACTATTATCCCTCTTTAGCCACCGCTGAAAATCTGCCCTTTGAAGAAAGGGTCAAGCTGGCCTTTGAAGAAGCCCTTTCCGGAGGACTGGACTATTTCTTCGGGCTATCCATGGTACTGGCCACTGTAGGTAACAAATTCAGCCAATCGGCCGGGCATGCCAATATCAAACCTTATCTGAAGCACCCCAGGGCTCTGGCCAGACTTACGTCCGGCGTTATCAAAAGCAAGCTGGCAGGCAGAGCATTACTGCCCAGAGATCTCTGGAAGGTCAGAGGCATAATTTGCAGCGGCCTGGACAGCGCTGTCTATAAAGATAAAATTAAAGAATTCTGGGGACGTTATCCTCTGGATATTTACGCCAACACCGAAGGCGGAGTGATCGCCACGCAGACCTGGGACTATCAGGGCATGACCTTTATCCCGAACTTGAACTTCCTTGAGTTTATTCCCGAAAAAGAGCATCTCAAAACCCGTCTGGACCCCAGCTATATCCCCCAGACCGTGTTACTGGACGAAGTCCGCGAAAATGAGTGCTATGAGATTGTCATCACCAATTTCCACGGCGGTTCTCTGGTGCGCTACCGCATAGGGGATATGATTAGAATCACCGCGCTTGCCAACCCGACCATTGGAATCAAGCTGCCGCAGATGGTCTTCGAAAGACGCTGCGACGACCTGATTGATTTCAACGTAGTGCGGCTTACGGAGAAATCCATCTGGCAAGCCCTGGAGCATTCCGGCGTAGCCTATGAAGACTGGGTAGCTTATAAAACCCCCGGAGAAATGTCTTTGAACCTGCTGCTTGAACCTAAAAACAGCACAGGGCAAAATATCAAGGAGCTTGAAAGCAAATTGCTGGAGGCCATCGTGAGGGGCAGCGATGACAGTTATACCAGATCCAAGGTACATGAAGATGTACTGGATATGATAAAGATCAAGCTGAATCTGACTCTGCTGCCTGCGGGTTCCTTCGCCAGGTATATGGCCCAGAAACAGGCTGAGGGAGCGGATCTGGCGCATTTAAAACCGCCGCACGTCAATCCGCAGCAAAAGGTGCTCTCCGCCCTTTTAGCCAAACCCCGGACCAGGATGGAAAGCGTTACACCCTCTGCAGTTAAGGAGCCGGCTGCTATCCGCTAAGGGCTAGTATTTTAGTCCTCATTTATCTGAATCGAGCGTCGCTTCTCTTGACAGAGGCTGGATTTCGGTCAATAATGGGCTCTACATGCATATCTATGCGTTTATTCCGCTGATTGCGACTATTGCTTATGTGCCGTTGTTGGTTACGACCGCCAGCGTAAGACCCTGGAAGCGACAGCACAAGCTTTTCATGCTCTTTTTGATATCCGCCGCACTCTGGAGTCTGACCGACTTTATCTTCAGAGGTAACTTCGTACCCTCTATTAACACTACTCTGATACCTATTATAGTGATGATGTTCTTCCTGATGGGTATTCAGATTCACAGCTTCATCTCCTCCTTTTTTCCCCCGCATAAAAAACGCTGGTTAATCTTTGCCTATACCACCCTGATTATCAATATAGTCCTGACCGCCATCGGCTGGATACCCAATGACATCGGAGAAATCAACGGCATTTTATATCCCGATTACGGCTACTCCATCATAACCCTGGCTCTACCGCTGGTCATTTTGCTGGTACGGGATGTTTATGTCTTATTACCTAAATTAAAAAATCATGACAACCCCATAATATATAACCAGACCACTTCTCTGCTGTTATGTCTGGCCGTCCTGGCCGTCTTTGTAGGTTCTGCCATGTTTCCCTTCGGCAGAGAATTCCCTATCAGTCATCTCGGCAACATGCTTAACGCCTTTATACTTTATTACGCAGTAGTAGGCCAGCAACTGGTGGATATTCGCTCAGTCCTGCGTCAGGGCATGATCTGGGGCTGTACACTGATAATCGGAGTAGCGGTCTTCTGGTTCATAATATTTATCTTCCATTATCTCTTCCAGCTCGATATCTCTATCGGCCCTCTGATGGTTATCACCGTAGCCGCCATACTGACTGCCTTATTTATATTCAAGCTCAAAGATGTCTTCACCCGTTTCATGAGTAAGGCCATCCAGGGAGACAGCTATCAACACCGGCAAAAACTGCTCTCATTCGCTAATAAAATTCATAATCTGTTCAGTCTGAACGAACAGGGTGCCGAATTGCTGGCCCTGATCAGACAGGCGGTCAACTGCAGCAAGACCGGCCTGCTCTTTCTGGACGCCAACGGTGATTACGAAACGCAGTTTGTGGAGGCCGCTCACACTGATGAGAATCTTAAAAATCTGAAACTCAGGGGAGACAACCCCCTGGTAGAATTCCTGAAACGGGAAAGAACGCCTCTGACCCGCGAGAGTATTGCCATTCAACCTGAGTTTTTAGGACTCTGGCAGCAAGAGAAGGACATTCTCGAGAGCAGCGGTATTGAACTGTTCGTACCCTTGATCAGCCGTGAACACTTAATCGGCATACTCGTTCTGGATAAAAAGAAAGGCGGCAGATATACTCTTGAAGACTATAACCTGCTGGCGGATGTTACCGGCCGGGTAGCAGTCAGTATGGAAAAGGAATATCTCAGGGAACAGCTTCACGAAAGAGAACGGGAATTGTCGGTTATCAACCGCTCTAACGCCATTATCACCTCCAGCCTGGATATCCAGAGAATTTATGACAATTTTATCCACGAATTGAAGAGAGTGGTAGATGTCGATTGGGCCGCTATCGCCGTAATCGAAGAGCTTGAAGTTTATTTGATGGCCCTTTCCACTGAAATCGGTTCGCCCTGGAAAGTGGGCGAAAGGCTACCTCTGAAAGGTTCCGGCACGGAATGGGTGGTGACCCACGGTAAGCCGATTGCCGACAACGACCTGCAGCAGGAGTCCCGTTTTTCTACCGACCAGTATCTTTTTCAACATGGTGTACGCTCGGTGGCTTACCTGCCGCTGATGATTTCCAGCCAGATAATCGGCACTCTCATCGTGGCCAGCCGTAACCCCAACACCTATAATCCCCGTCAAATCCGGCTGTTGGAACAGTTGTCCACCCAGATAGCCATGCCTATTGAAAACGCCCGCCTGTACGCCAGGACCGAGCGTCTGGCCAGAATAGACAGCCTGACCGGACTGCTCAACCGCCGCTCGCTGGATGAGACTCTGCCGGGTGAAATAGGCCGCCATTCCCGTTACGGCGGCGTATTCTCCCTGGTAATTATTGACCTTGATTCATTGAAAACCGTCAATGACAGTTACGGGCACATCGCCGGTGATGAACTGCTGCGGCAAATAGGTAATATTATCAAAAATACTATCAGAGAGTCAGACCGGGCTTTCCGCTACGGCGGCGATGAATTCGCTATTTTGCTGCCGCACACTCCCATCAATGCCGCTTTCAAAGTGTCTGAAAGAATTCGCCAGCAGACCTTCGCCAAGATTGAGATAGGCTCTATCCCCATCACCATCAGCCTGGGGTTGGCCAGCTGGCCCGGTGACGGAGTCAGCCCTAATGAGCTGATTGCCGCGGCCGACTCTGCTCTATATAAAGCCAAGAGAAGCGGTCGCAACCGCAGTGTCTGTTCTTCCGGCGGAAGCGCCTCAGCTGAGACCGTACAGGTCAAGGTCTTCGACGGACCTGAAAGCAGTTCATTGAGTACCATTTACGCCCTGGCGGCCACCGTAGACAGCCGTGACCGCTATTCCAAGAATCATTCCAAACAGGTGCATGATTGTGCGGTTGCCATCGGCGAGGAACTGGGTATGAACCAGCTTGAGATTAACCACCTGGGAACTTGTGCACTTCTGCATGATATTGGTAAGATTGGTATTAGCGACGAACTGCTCAATAAAAAAGACAGTTTAAGCGATGAGGAATGGGAAACCATTCGCTCTCACTCCAGGTTAGGTGCAGCTATAGTGGGTCATTCGAGCCAGTTGCTTCCCTGTGTCCAGGGAATTTTGCATCATCATGAGAAATTCGACGGCACCGGTTATCCGGACCGGCTTAAAGGGCAGCTGATACCTCTGGAATCAAGGATTTTAGCTATTGCGGACTCCTTTGCCGCTATGACGTCCAGAAGGCCCTATTCCCGGCCTCTGAAACAGGATGAAGCGGTTGAGGAAATTAAAAAAGGTGCAGGAACACAATTCGACCCCGAACTGGTGGAAGTGTTCATCAGGATAATACCCAGGGTTTTTGAGTTAATTGAACAATCCAGATAGAAAAATCACATACCCCGTCCACCTGTGACAAAAGTGGAGGAACAAAGTGGATAACAGTATCCAGGTTTTTATCATCAGCCAGCAGTCTTTATTCCGTCAGGGCATCCAGCATTCGCTGTCCAATCTGGCTGATATCAGTATTGCCGGTATTTCGGAAATCAGCGATAGCGTATTAAATATAATAGACAATAATCCTCCAGATGTAGCCCTGCTTGACATCGATAGCTCTGCCGATATCGGGCTGAACCTGGCCAGAAAAATCAAGCAGCATTCCCCCAGTATAGCGATAGTCGTGCTGGCATCCAACCCCAATGACGAACAGCTTTTCGAGGTGCTTAAAGGACAGGCGGCCTCCTATTTAAACAAGGACACCACGGCTGAGCAACTGCTGGAGACCATTCGTAAAGTCGCCCACGGCGAACATCCTATCAACGAAAGTCTGACCACCCGTCCCAAGGTCGCCGAACAGGTCTTGCTGCAATTCCAGGAGCTATCCAGGCGGACCGAAGCCGAACAGTTTATCTCGCCTTTGACACCCCGGGAAATGCAAATTCTAAAATACATCGGCCAGGGTTATTTGAATAAACAAATCGCCGCGGAACTGGGCATCAGCGAGCAGACTATTAAAAATCACGTGACCTCTATTTTGAGGAAATTGAATGCCAATGCCCGTACGGAAGCAGTGGTGTTGGCCCTCAAACAGGGCATCATCACGATCGATTAGAGCGGTTAAAAAACTAAAATAAGGCGGGGATTCATCCCCGCCTTATTGCTATTTCTCCAGGTATTCTTTAGTGGTCGGCAGACTTTCGCCCAGACGCGGGTCCAGGCGGGTGGCGGTATCCAGCGCCCGGCCTAAAGCCTTAAATATAGCTTCTGCTTTATGATGGTCGTTGGTGCCGTAACTGACAGCTGCATGCAGATTCATACGAGCTTCAGCAGCGAAAGACTCCAGGAAATGTCTGACCAGATCACTGGGAAAGCCGGCCATATCGTTGTCTTTAAAAGACAGGCTCAAAACGGTATACGGCCGTCCGCTCAGGTCGACCACTACCGTAGCCAGTGCATCATCCATGGGCACACTGGCCGAGGCCATTCTGACAATACCCCGTTTTTCTCCCAGCGCTTCACCGAAAGCTTTGCCCAGACAGATCGCCACATCCTCTATGACATGATGCATATCGGTACCGTTAGCGGCAATTTTAATATCGAATCTGCCGTGCTGCGCCAGCTGGGAAAGCAGATGGTCGAACATGCGTATACCGGTACACATCTCCCACTGTCCCGTGCCGTCCAGGTTTAATTCCAGACCGATGCTGGTTTCCTGCGTATTACGTTTAATGCTTGAAGTACGCTTCATCCTGTGTTCCCCCTATTTTTCGCAGAGCCTTGATTATTTTGTCGGTTTGTTCGGGTTTACCGGCTGAAATCCTGATGTAATTGCGTAACAACGCATTGTTATAATATCTCACCAGTATGCCCAGTTTTTCAAGTTCATCCTGGATGTATTTGGCATCGACTCCGGTGACCTCGCACAGAATGAAATTGGCTTTGGAAGGCACCGGTTTCAGAAAATCCAGCGTCTGCAGCAAGTTAAACAGACGTTCCCGTTCTTCTATCATTTGAGATACTGTACCCAGCAGGTAGTCCCGGTCTTCTATCGATATTTTAGCGGCCAAAGAGGCTGCCATATTGATACTGTATGGCGGCTTGATTTTCATCAGCACATCGGCCATAGCCGGAGGAAAAGCCCCATAGCCGATGCGCAGACCGGCCAGACCCGCCCATTTACTGAAAGTCCGCAGCACAATCAGATTTTTGTAGTCCGGTACCAGGGATATTACGCTCTGCCCGTAAAATTCGTAGTAGGCCTCATCTACTACCAGCGGCAATTCCAGCTTTAAAAGCTCCAGGATATCTTTCTGAGAAATAACAGTGCCGGTGGGATTATTGGGACTGGTCACGAATATCAGGCGCGTACGTGCAGTCACCGCTGCCTTAACCGCCTCTACATCCACCTCGAAATTTTTGTTACGCAGTACAGTGACCACCTTGCCGCGGCAGACCTCTGTACTAAAGCGGTACATATCAAAAGTCGGGACATTGATAATCACTTCATCACTCGTTTCCAGGAAAGCCCGCAGCAGCAAATCAATCAATTCATCACTGCCGTTGCCGGCCACCAGATAATCGGAGGGCAGTCCTGTATAGACAGACAATGCTTCCCTTAATTCGGTCTGGTTGGAATCAGGGTAGATATTCAAATAAGGATATTTGGCCAGGGCCTGCAGTACCCTCGGAGAACAACCGTAAGGGTTTTCATTGGCATCCAGCTTGATTATCTCACTTTCGGGGATACCGGTCTTCCGTGCAATCACTTCAGGCGATTTGCAGGCTGAATAAGCCCCGAAACGGCTCATATCTATCCGCACTAATTTTTCAATACCTTCGGTCATAATTTCCTCGAAATAAATATTCTGGAATATCGAAATTTTAACACGGTGTAACCTAACGGGCAACTTGCAGGCTCTTCAGGTACTGAAGAGCGTTTGACTTGCAGTTACAATTTTAGATCCTTAGCTTGAGTGAAGGTCTGCCCCGAAGGGCTAACAACCGAGGCTCACCTTTTCCCACTAATATCTATTTACTTTTTAATGGTAAAATATTATCAGTAAGGCTATAAGGACAAGCGTATATCATGACAGTCACTTTCAAAACCAGGGCAGGCGGCACGGAGTTTACCTGGGGCATACGTACCTATGTGATGGGCATCATCAATATTACACCGGATTCCTTTTCAGGCGATGGACTCTCCGGCGTTGACGACGCTCTGGCTCAGGCCGAACAAATGATATCCGATGGCGCGGACATACTGGATATCGGCGGCGAGTCCACCAAACCGGGCTTTACACCGGTGGATACGGACGAAGAAATCCGCCGGGTAGTTCCGGTAATCCGCAGGCTGGCTGCGAAAGTCCGGGTGCCCCTCAGCATCGACAGCTATAAATATACCGTGGTCGAACAGGCCCTGGAGGCCGGTGCAACCATCATCAACGACCAGTGGGGATTAAAGTCGGAGCCACGTCTGGCTGAACTGGCTTGCCGCTACCGTGTACCCCTTGTTTTAATGAGTAATCAAAGAGACCTGGGCGGATTCGATTCCGCCATCAAGCGGGATACCGCTTCTTATCAAGATTGTCTTACACAGGTGATTACAGCGCTGGAAGGAGGCCTGCAAAAAGCTTTAGAAGCCGGAGTGCCCGCTGAAAACATTATTTTGGACCCCGGCATCGGATTCGGTAAGACCTGGCAGCAGGACCTTGAGCTAATCAACCGTCTGGATGAATTGAAAATGTTTAATCAGCCCCTGTTGCTGGGGCCTTCCCGCAAATCTTTTATCAAAATGTTGTTGAATCTACCTGCCGGGGAGCGGGTAGAAGGCACGGCAGCCGCCGTGGCAATCGGTATCGCCAGGGGAGCAGACATCGTGCGGGTGCATGATGTCAAAGCTATCGCCAGGGTCTGTAAAATCTCGGATGCCATCGTCAGAGGGGGATGGGTATAACACGATTGCGCCGGATAGCGACCCTTTTGACAGCCTGATAGCACCCGGATAAAGCGTATTAATAATCGAGTCGGCGGCAACCGGCCAGTCGACCAAATCTAAATCTGAAAAGAGGGTTGAATGATGAGTTCGCATAATTTTTATATCAAGTTTTTCGCTCCGGTGGTACCGGATTCAGTCAACGCTTTAATGCAGGCAGTCGATCGCAAAATGGCCCAGGGTGCTAAAAGCCTGACGCTGTTGATCTCTTCACCCGGCGGCGATGTCTTTCAGGGACTCACCGCCTATAACTATTTAAAAGGATTGCCTCTAGACATCACATCTCAAAATTTCGGCAGTCTGGACTCGATTGGCACAGTGCTGTTCTGCGCCGGTACCCACCGTCTGTGTGTACCGCAGGCACGTTTCCTCTTACACGGAGTGATGGCCAACTTCACCGGCCCCGCCAGTCTGGAAGAGCGACAACTGGAAGAAAGACTGAAAGGCCTCCAAATCGATATGGGTTCGATTGCCCGTATCGTTGCCGACGCAGTCGGCAAAGACCCTTCAAATATATTGTCCGATATGCGCGGTAAAATGACATTGCTGGCAGATCAGGCAGTTCAGTACGGGCTGGTACATGAAATAAAATCGGAACTGGTCGAACCGGGGGCGGAAATCATTGCCATTCAAATGGGTTCACCTGCCGCCAATCCGCCTCAGTCGCCCCCTTCACCTCCTCAGCAGGGCTTTCCTCCCGGTTTCCCCTTCAAGCCTACTAAAAATTGACTTAAACTAAATCCGGCTCGCTCCCGAGTAAGATTAGTTGGCACATGATATAAAAATTACTATTAGTCCGGAGGCTGTTTGTGGCAGATATAAGAATTGAAAAATTAGCTGATTTACTGGTCAATTATTCCGTAGCGGTTAAGCCGGGAGACAAGGTCGCCATCCAGGGCGATACAGTTGCTCAACCTCTTCTGGTGGCGGTCTATGCCAGTGTCTTGAAAGCCGGCGGGCATCCCTTTTTCCTGCTCAGCCCCGAGGGCAGCAGCGAAATATTTTACCGCTATGCTTCGGATGAGCAGCTTAAGCATGTGCCTCCCTTGACCAAATTGAT
>DAOUFH010000246.1:0-5872 GCA_034429955.1 Dehalococcoidales bacterium | reverse complement strand
ACATCGTAATTTGCCTGATATCGGGTGGCGGTTCGGCTCTGCTGCCTTATCCGGCGGCCGGAATCAGCCTGGAGGATAAAAGACGCATTACGGCGTTGCTGATAACCAGCGGTGCCGAGATAAGTAGTATCAACGTTGTCAGGAAGCATCTATCGGCTATCAAGGGTGGTAAACTGGCGGCCTTTTTTGCTCCGGCGACGGTTATTTCCCTGGTTCTCTCCGACGTTATCGGCAATGACCTGAGCACGATTGCCTCAGGGCCTACTTTTCCGGACTGCTCTACCTTTGAAGAAGCCTATCAAATATTAAAAAGCTATAATTTGCTGGACCGGCTGCCTGAGGCAGCTTTGCAGTTGTTAGCGGAAGGCAGGCAGGGCCAACTACCGGACAATCCGTCAACCTTGCCGAATGCCCACAATTATATCATAGGTGATAATACACTGGCTCTGAAGGCTATGCAAAAGCAAGCTGAAACTCTGGGATTGCGTCCGCATATCATAACCGCTGCACAAAAAGGCGATACCGAGAAAGCAGCGCGCACCCGGGCCGCTGAAATCAAAAAGGACAACTCCGGTTATAATGTCTTTTTAATCGGAGGAGAGACGACTCCGTCTCTGCCGGAAAATCCGGGTAAGGGCGGGCGTAATCAGCATTATACAGCGGTGTCTCTGCTGGCCATGCAGGACTATCGTAAAGGTTGGGCGGTTGCCAGCCTGGGCACGGACGGCTCGGACTATTTGCCTGATGTAGCCGGGGCTATTGTTGATAATCAGGATGCGGCGAGAGTTCAAAAACAGGGCCTCGATGCAGCTTCCTATATCGCCGCATTTGATAGCTATAACCTGCTGGTACGTCTGGACGATGCCGTTATCGTTACCGGTGATACCGGCACCAATGTAGGCGATATTATAGTGTATGTTCTTGAATAACACAAAATTTAATAAAGAATCCGGGATAAGGTCTCGTTTGGAGACTGTATACAGCCTGCTTTGCCGGATGCCGGAGCAGCCATTCCGAAAATCAGAAAATGGTTTATCGCATAGTGGGACAATTTCCTTAAGTGTGATATAATAGTAAAAACCAATTAAACAAGTACTCTGACAACTGTGGTAAGCTTGGGAAAACTGAATAAGCGTCTTCAACAGATTGCATGCCGCTTGTTTTTTATTGAGGCCTGAAATACTTTTTTCTCCTGCTGTCCGCGAATAATATCTTCGATATATAAGGTGTGTTCGAAGATATTTTATTATCGTAGAATTTGTACTATATGTATTAGTAAAAATATTCTGAAGGAGAAAGATAATGCAACAGTTTAAAATGTGGATCGACGGCAAACTGGTCGATGCAGAATCCGGAAAGACCTATCCGGTTTACAATCCTGCCACTGAGGAAAAAATCACTGATTTACCCGAAGGCGGCATTGCTGACGTTAACAAGGCTGTAGCTGCGGCTAAAAAAGCCTGGCCGGCCTGGAAGAAATTGACCCAGCTGGAACGCAACAAATATATTATGCAGATCGCTCATGCCGCTGACCCCTATGCCCAGGAAATCGGCCAACTGGATATTATGGATCACGGTACACCGTCCTTTATGGCTGCCGGCATGAACGGTGGGCTGGGCAACTATTTTGAATATGCCGCCCAGGTCTGCCGCGTCCTTCTGGATGAGCATATCCCCACCAAGACCGGTGCTTTTAACTACCTGCAGCGCGAACCGCTGGGAGTCTGTGCCATCATCGTACCCTGGAATGCTCCTCTGGCCATGGTCACCACCAAGCTTTCCGCCGCCCTGGCTTGCGGTAATACCTGCGTTATCAAACCGCCCAGCATTTGTTCTATCACTACCCTTAAATACGCTGAAATTCTGAGCAAACTGGACCTGCCTGCCGGCGTTATCAATGTCATTACCGGTCCCGGCGGACTGGTCGGCGAAGCCCTGGCTTCTCATCCGGATGTGGATATGATTTCCTTCACCGGCAGTTCCGAGACCGGTCAGGCCATCATGGCCGCGGCCGCCAAGACTACCAAACGCGTTTCCCTGGAACTGGGCGGCAAAAACCCCTTCATCCTGCTGGAAGATGCCGATGTAGACTTCGCTGTCCGCAAGGCTACCTTCGCCACCATCATGAACTCCGGACAGGTTTGTGCTTCTCCGGGCAGATACTATGTTCCCGAAAATCTGCATGATGAATTTGTGGAAAAATTAATTGCCGGACTGAAGAAGATTGTCGTCGGTGATCCCACCGATAAGAAGACCCAGATGGGTCCGCTGGTCAGTGCCGAGCATCGCGCCAAAGTTGAAGGTTATATCAAGATTGGTAAAGAAGAAGGCGCCACCTGTATCCTGGGCGGCGAGAGACCCACTCAGCCTCCTCTGAACAAAGGTTACTATGCTATGCCTACCGTCTTCACCAATGTGAAACAGAATATGAGAATCGCCAGAGAAGAGATCTTCGGGCCTGTCGCTGTTATCCTGAAATACGATCCTCAGAAAGATGATGTCGTCGCTCTGGCTAATGATACTTATTTCGGTCTGGGCGCCTCCATCTGGACCCGCAATATCGCCAGGGGCATCAAGATGGCTTCCGATATCCGCGCCGGTGGAGTCTGGATCAACGACCATATGGTCATCGGCACTGAACTGCCCTGGGGCGGTTTCAGACAGAGCGGCTTCGGCAAAGAGAACGGCGTTCTGGGTATTGAAGAATATACCCAGGTTAAATGGATTTCCTTCGACCTCACTGAAGGTAAGAGACCCTTCTAGTCCAAATCAGTTTATAATGCCTTTCAATCAACAGACCTCCTGGAAACAGGAGGTCTGTTTTTGTAAAAGATAAAATAAGCGGGGCGGCCATGCAGGCTGCCCCGCTTTTAATATCCCCCGGGTGGAAATTTAATATTTTCCGTATTCGATGGTGTAATCAATCATGGCTTTCAGGTTTTCGGGATTGACCTCATCGGTGGAACTGCGCGGTGAAAGTATAAAGCCGCCGCCTTTACCGACAACATCGATTAACTTCTTGCAATAGTCTTTCACATCCTGAACAGTACCGACTTGCAGCAGAGTGGAAGGTACATTGCCTTCGATACAGATATGATCTTTCAAAATCTCTTTGGCTTTGAAGATGTCGGTGGTATCCAGGCGGGCCAGCAGCTTGCCTTTGGGGAAATCCAGCAAATATTCCAGGCGGGAGGTGAAATTGCCTTCAAAGAAGATGCAGGGAGTGGCTCCTTTTTCAATCAACCCGTGGACCAGTTTGCGCATGGTCGGCCAGTAGAAAGTGTCGAAATGCTTTTTTGACATAAAGTCATCCGAACCACGGGTATTGGTCATGAAGATACGGACATTACCCAGTGCGGTCGGTTTGGGCAGAGGTCTGGCCAGCGCCAGTTCCAGTATTTTTTCGCAGGCAGCCAACACTTTGTCAGGCTGGCGGTACATATCCATCATAGTGCCTTTCATACCGCGCATGGAATGGGAAATGATATCAAAAGGCGGCAGTTCGGCTCCCTGGAAATAGGGTCCGTAACCGAACTCCAGCATCATCTCATCGAACTTGTCAGTCTGAGACTGCCATTTACGCAGTTCGCGGCCGACTTGCAGCAATGTTTCAATAGCTTTATCCGCTTCGGGTGATGTCATAGCCATCGCCAGTGCCTGAGCGCCTCTGTCTCCATGGAAATCGGAAAGGGGTGGAATAGTAGCCAGTCCGGCTAATTTATCACTGATTCTGGACATATGGATACGGAACATATAATCTGCCGGATCGTTCATAAAAGCCTCATACTCATCGGCTTCCATGTTCTCGATTTCATGAGTCTGATGACCATGGTCGGGACTGCAGTTAAAGCCGGGCCAAAGCGACTGCTTGGGATCCAAAATTTCCAGAGCTTTGCCCGGAGTAAAAGGCTGAGAATAAAGCATATCGGCAGGATAATGGGGTAAGGTCTTCTTGTAGGCATCATACCAGGCCTCGAAGTCATAATAAGCGGCCGAACATTTGATACCGGCAAACTTGGCCGGGAAGTAGCCCATACCGCAGATGATTGGTACGCGGTCTGTCATTTTAAGATGAATGGCATCGGTAATCCTTTTTTCACGTTCATCCCGGAGTTGTTCCCCGATTTTTCTCTTTTCAGAATTGGTTGTCATAATATTCTCCTGTCTGTATAGTAGTGTCGTTTCCAAATAACTAAACTGAATTCGTATGCCAATCCGGTCTAACTACATTAGACTGTTTGGTTTAACTTATAATCTGGCGGATTGTCCGCCGTCCTGTACCATGACCTGACCGGTGATATAGCTGGAAGCATTGGAGGCCAGCAGTACCGCCAGCCCCTTCAGTTCCTCGGCCTCAGCCATACGGCCCATGGGAACTTCATTGGAGCAGTAATCGTTGACTTCTTTTTCAACTTTCTCATCGAAATTGGTTGCAACCGGTGCATCACGGGGTTTCCCAATGTCCGATTTATGCATGCCCGGAGCTATACAGTTAACCCGGATACCGTCAGCCGCATATTCCATGGCAGCGACCTGGGTCAGGTTTATTATGGCAGCTTTGGAGGCGCCATAGGCGGCTCCCGCCACTTCGGGCACTTCAGCTCTCAGTCCGGCGATAGAGGAGGTGTTGATAATCGAGCCGCTTTTATTCTTTAACATAACAGGCACTACATATTTGATGCCCAGGAACATTCCTCTTAAATTGATGTCGATGACCTTATCCCATTCCTCGGTGGGGATTTCATGGATTTTCAGCCTGGGGGCAGGAACGCCGGCATTATTAAAGAAGATATCTATCCTGCCGTATTCTTTGACCGTTTTTTCGACCATTTTCCGGATGTCTTCCTCGTTGGAAACATCGGCTTTGAAGAAAAGGTTGTGATGGCCGTATTTATCGATTTTCTGTTTGGCGGCTGCCAGTTTGCTTTCATCGCGGCCTACGCCAGCCACATCGGCACCGTATTCAGCCATGGCTTCCGCATAAGCCAGTCCCAGTCCGCTGCTGACACCGGTGATTAAAGCTACTTTACCGGACAGGTCAAAAATTCCGTGATTACTCAAAGGCATCCTCCCACTTGAATATTTTTCTGCCAAACGGACCGGGGGGAATAGTCGCATAAGGACTAAAACGGTACAACTCTAACCATTTTAGCTATATCGGAACCGTTCCGGAAATGACAGGGTTGATATTGTATTGTAAAAATCAGGACTGGTTTTTTTCAAGCCAGGACTGTAGATATCCGAAGGCAGTCCAGCCACCGTCCACCACTATGGTTTGACCCTGAATATATCTGGACTCATCAGAGGCCAGAAAAGAGACACAGGAGGCGATTTCCGAGCCTGTGGCAATTCTGCCGGCGGGAGTGCGGGAGGCCAGTTCTTTGACATCCAGAGTACCTTGTGCAGCCAGATTTTTAACCAGGTCGGTCTCGATATAGCCGGGGGCTACGGCATTCACATTGATATTATAGCGAGCCCATTCGCAACCCAGGGCTTTGGTCAGCGCCATCACACCGCCTTTGGCGGCGCAATAACAGGCCCGTTCAGGAAAAGCTACAATACCGTTAACTGAGGCGATATTGATGATTTTACCCGATTTCTTTTTGATCATTTCTCGTCCTGCGGCCTGGCTGCAAAAGAAAACACCGTTTAACATAACATCCATTCCGGTCCGCCAGCGTGTCTCTTCCAACTCAGCGGAAGCGCCTACCACAGAAAGTCCGGCATTATTAACCAGGATGTCGATTTTACCGAAATTATGCAGGACTGCGCTTATCAAATTAGCGGCGGCGGCCCTATTGCCGACATCCCCTTTTAAAGAAAATGCCTCTCCTCCCTGACTGCGGATGTCTTGAACTACGCTCTCCGCATC
>DAOUFH010000245.1:0-2528 GCA_034429955.1 Dehalococcoidales bacterium | reverse complement strand
GGCATCATCACCGGCTCCCGCTCCAGCAGACTGCCAGTGACGGTCTTGGTCTGCCTGGGCAGCAAAGGCATATTGAGCCGGATACCTGCCCGCGTCAATTCGGGAATCAGTTCCCCGAAGGTGACTCCCGGCTCTACCATAGCCACCCGGCGTTCCCGGTCCACATTCATAATTTTTTTCATATTACTGAGGTCTACCACTACCGCCCCGCCTGTTGACGGCACCGTATCGCCTCTGAAATGAGGAGACCCTGAACTGACCGGCACCAATGGCGTTCGGGTGGCCCCGGCCTCCTGTACCAGCTTTTTAACCGCCCCGGCAGACGGGGGTTTGACCACACAGGCCGGTCGGATGCTTTTCACAAAGCTCATATCTTGCGAGTACTGTGCCAGGGTAGCAGCATCACTGAAAACATTGGCGGCACCCACCAGTCTGGACAGCCTGCTCCTGGTTATCATACTTCCCTCCTTACCTGCTTATTATCTTTTATGTTTATCACTTTAGAATTTCTTATATGTATTTCCAAAAGACCGCCAGATCTTCGTCTGTGTTGCAGGGAGGATTTATCAGGAATGATGATTGATCCGGGCTTAAATATCAAGCTGTGAATAAGCTCATTGGCGACAGTTTATCACATGCGATCATTGATAATCAACCGGTCCGTCAGCAGCTGCAGGTTCCGGCCGTTATAACCAGAACAGCATAAATATATAGACACTGTTAAAGGACTCCTATATAATTTTTTCAGGAAAATGACAGAAAACAGCCGCAGCCAATATCTCAGGGAAGAATATATAGCGCGTATCAACCGCGTGATAGACTATATTGGCAATAATATCGATTGTGACCTCAGCCTGCCCCAACTGGCGGATATCGCCGGTTTTTCAGCCTTCCACTTTCATCGTATTTTCAGTGCCATCATGGGAGAAACCTTAAACGGGTTTATTCAGAGACTGCGGATTGAAAAAGCTGCTGCTATGCTGTTACAAAACCGTAAGTATTCCATTTCCCGGATTGCCCTGGAATGCGGATTTTCAGGAGCCTCGACTTTTGCCCGTGCTTTCAAAGAAAAATATCATATAAGCGCCAGTCAATGGCGAGCAGGCGAGCATCTTTCCGCCGGCAAAGACGGTATAGCCGATAGCAAGCAGTGCAAAACACAGGGCAACAACTGTAAAGAATTCACCCTCCATTCCCTCTATAGTAATACTATGCGAAAACAAATTTGGAGGGTAGAAATGAAATCGGGAAAAGCACTGGTTGCCAATGTTGAAGTCAAAGAAGTGCCGGAAATGATGGTGGCGTATATCCGTCATATCGGACCCTATCAGGGAGATGTTAAATTATTCGGACAGCTTATCAATAAGTTGTGCACCTGGGCCGGTCCTCGCGGCCTGCTGAACAGGCCTGACGCCAAAATGTTGATCATTTATCATGATAATCCCGACATTACCGACAATAAAAAACTGCGCACCGACGTTTGTATCTCTGTCCCGCCCGATACCGGCGTAGATGGAGAAATCGGCAAAGCCGTTGTGCCGGCCGGTAAAAACGCCGTCGCCCGTTTTGAAATAGCGGTAGACCAGTTCGGTGATGCCTGGAATGCTGTTTATGGCGGTTGGTTGCCAGAGAGCGGTTATCAGCCTGATGACCGGCCCTGTTACGAACTCTATCTGAATAACCCCCAGGAACATCCCCAGGGGAAATATATCCTGGAAATATACGTTCCTGTCAAACCGTTATAGCACCGCTGCTCACAGTTTTTAGCGAAAAAGGGCAATCTCTCAAAAGACTGCCCTTTTTACTTTATTTATGGTACTGGAAGACCTCTTCCAGGTTCACTCCAAAGACCTCCGCGATCCTGAAAGCCAGCTCTATCGAAGGCACATATCTGCCCTGCTCCAGGGCAATGATGGTCTGCCGGGTACAGCCGGCGCCGCGAGCCAGTTCCTCCTGGGTCATTTCACCCTGTGTAAATCTCAAGGCTCTGATATTATTAGTTACTTTAGTCATGGCGGTTAAGACTCCGGTAACCCGTCAATATGCCCAGAGACTGGGCCAGAGGACTGATAACTAAAATCGAAAAGACAATCAGAAACATGAACTCAACCGGAATCTGGCCGGAAATGTGATATTTTTCCGTTAAAATAATCGTCCAGGCTACTACCGCCAGGACTGCAGCCAGCCACTGCGACCTGGCCGATCTTTCAATCACCCTCCTATCCCTCTCATCGAATTGTTCAGGCCTACGCAGAGTAAGATTGACCAGAATTAAATAAATCAGCGGCACACCTATCAGCACCGCGTAAACCAGCAACCTCAGTTCGGAATCACCATCCAGAATCGTAATACCGCCCTGTGTCAGTATTATTCCAATCAAAACCGCGGTCATGACCAGACCGGCCAACAAACTGTATAAAGCTCTTTTCTGCAAAGGCGTCATAGTCACACCTCCGATGTATATTACACATTACATAGTGTAATTTATACTTTACATTTTGTCAAGCACTTATTACAATACAGCCGGC
>DAOUFH010000244.1:0-7413 GCA_034429955.1 Dehalococcoidales bacterium | reverse complement strand
GCGTCTGCTATTTTGAAGGTGAAGGCAGCGATACAGAACTGGTGGTAGTCGGCCGCAGCATCATGATCCACGGTCATGCCGGTCAGATTAAAGAAGCTGTCGGCTGGGACAAGGTCCGCTATATCGAACCTTTCGTCGGCGGTCATTTCGGCATCAAGCTCACCATTACCTCCGAGGCCCTTGCCGCTGCAGCTGCAGTATATTTCAAGATGCCTGTACGCTATATTCCCAGCCTGGCCGAATCGTTTCTTATTTCGTCCAAGCGACATCCTTACTGGATGGATGTTAAACTGGGAGCCGATAAGTCCGGTCACCTCACCGGCTATGTCAATGATTTCCTGGTAGACAAAGGGGCCTATTTCCTGACCGGTCCGGTGATACCTCTGCGCAGTTTGCAGATGCTCTCCGGTCCCTATAAAATCCCGCATGTCCGCAGTAAAGCCAGTATGGCCTACACCAACAATGCTCCCGGTGGTGCAGCCCGGGGTGCCGGACCGCCACAGGTGGCTTTCCCACTCGAATGCGCCATGGAGATGCTGGCTGAAAAATTGAATATGGACTCTCTGGAGTTCCGTAAGATTAATTCGCTTAAACCGGGTGAAAAGATGTCGGTCGGTACTGTTGCCGAAATCTGGACCTTCCCCGAATTGTGCGATATGATCCAGCCTAAATATGAAGAGGCCAAAAAGGTCGCTGCGTCTAACCGGAGCGGTAAAATCAAACGCGGCGTAGGCCTGGGTTGTTATTCCTTCGGTATCGGCGAATTCGGCGATAACGGCGCAGTATCTATCGAGCTGGATAAAGATAACGGCGTAACCATTTACGGCGCGGTAGCCGATCCCGGCGAAGGCAACGAGTCCATGCTGAAACAGATCGCGGGTACAATGTTGAAAATGCCTCTGGATAAAATTCGTCTGTATACCCGTGACACCCACAAGACTGTTGAAACCGGCGCTGCCGGCGGTTCACGTATCACCTATATGTGCGGAGGCGCACTGGTCGATGCTATAGACAAATTACAGAAAGCTATGCAGGAATGCGGAGCTAAGACTTATGAAGACCTGGTCAAGGCCGGCAAGCCAACCCGTTATGACGGTGTCAGACATGTCGACGGCCCGAACCAACTTGACCCGAAGACCGGTCAGGGCTCTGCCTATGAAACCCAGGTCCATAACATTCAGATGGCCGAAGTAGAAGTCAATACCGAGACCGGTGAGGTCAAGGTACTTAAGATCACCTCAGCCATAGATGCCGGTCCTGTCATTCATCCCGTTAACTTCGAAGGTCAGAATGAAGGCGGTATGGACCAGGGTGCCGGCTGGGCGCTGCGTGAGGAATATGTCAATGGCAAGACCAAAGACTGGATTACCTTTAAATTCCCCACGGCCGAGACTTCTTTCGACATGGAGTATCTGATTAAAGAAACTCCTCGTTCAAAAGGCCCTCTGGGCATGACCGGTATCGGCGAGATGACCGTAACCTCCACCGCTCCGGCTATAATAAATGCTATTCACAATGCCTGCGGCATCTGGATTTATGACTTACCGGCTACTCCCGATAAAATTAAAGCCGCTTTGGCTAAATAATCACTTTGAGGTTATAAACAGAACACAGCCGCCTTTTAAAAGGCGGCTGTGTCTATCATCCGGTGATAATTTTGATTGCAACGCCGGTTTTTTAAAGATAATTATCTACAGCGATTTTCATTTAGACATTTAGTCCTTCCTCCTGTAAAATGGTACTAATTGTCTTAAATGACGGTTCCTGTTATTAAAACTCCTTTTCCAAATCTTGACATTTGAAAGAGGTTAGTGTTAAAAATGGTATAAAAGTTCAATTGAATTAAACTTTTTCCGATTCCCGACAGTGTGGCCGGCTTTGATTCCGGTTCCCTTAATAAGAATTCTGTCATAAAATTACTAATCTATCTCCAACAGCTGTTTCCGATTCGCCGGCGTTTGTTCTCAACCGGTGTATAGTAACAAAAATTGGAGATTGCTAAGCGAATAATAAGCGATAAGAGTAAGGAGGTTAATATGATACAAAAGGAAAAACTGGCAGCAATAGTCGGCTCGTCTAATGTTTCAGATACACCGGCGACACTTGATTCCTTCGCCAAGGACACAAGTTTCGTTCAGTCTATCAAGCCTGACTACGTCGTCAAACTCCAGGATGAGGAACAGGCTGAGAAGCTCATAGCAGCCGCAAGAGAAACCAAGACCCCGTTAATTCCGGTAAGTTCAGGTGCTCCACATTATAGAGGTGATACCGTACCCACCGCCGGCGGTGCCGTTATAGTCGATCTGAGCGGAATGAAGAAAATCATCCGTGTAGACCGCCGCAACCGTACTGTTTTGTTTGAACCCGGTGTCACTTTCGGAGAGCTTATTCCCGCCTCAGCCAAAGGTGGCTTAAGACTGAATATTCCCCTGATGCCTCGCGCATCCAAATCAGTCGTCGGCAGTATGCTGGAAAGAGAACCGGCCATTCTGCCTACCTATCACTGGGATATCGCCGATCCTTTGCAGAACGTTGAAATCGTCTTCGGTACCGGAGTTAAATTCCGCACCGGAGCTGCTGCCGGACCCGGCGACCTGGAAGACCAGTGGAAAGCCGGAGGCGGACAGGTAGAGGCCGCCGGTCCTTCTGCAGTTTCCTGGTATAGACTCATCAGCGGTTCTCAGGGCAGTATGGGCATCGTCACCTGGGCTTCCTCCAGATGTGAAATCCTGCCCCAGATGGAAGAACCTTTTGTAGTAGGTTCTGCTACTATCGACCAGCTGCTTGAGATGGTACACTGGCTGGTACGTTACAGAATCCCCAATGAATGCTTTATCGTCAACAACGTCAACCTGGCCGCCATGATGGCCAAGAACGCCAAAGAATATAAAGAAATTAAAGACAGCCTGCCGAATTACATTCTGTTCTATAACCTGGCCGGCTATAATTATTATCCTGAAAAGAGAATCGCTGCTCACATCGTTGATGCTACTGCGATAGCTCAGAAGGCTCAACTCGAAACCGCCCGGGCAGCGGGTGCTGTCGCCGCTTTCGATATTTTGAAAGCAGTACAAGCTCCTTCTGCCGAACCTTACTGGAAGACCCGTGTTAAAGGAGAAGGTCAGGATACTTTCTTTATCACCAAGTTCCAGAGCATCACCAAGACCATCGACGTCATGTATAGTTCAGCCAATAAAATCGGCTATCCTGCTACCGATCTGGGCGTTTATGTTCAGCCGATAGTACAGGGCGCGAACTTCCATGTTGAATTCAACCTGTTCTACAATCCAGCCGATACTAAGGAAACCGCCAAAGTCCGGGAACTCATTTCCAGTTCCGTGAATCCTCTGATTGCAGCCGGAGCCTTTTTCTCAAGACCTTACGGTGAAATCACCCGGGGTATTATGAATAAAGACGCCGCTACTCTGAATGCTCTCAGAAAAGTCAAAGCGATTTGCGACCCGGATAACATCATGAACCCCGGCAAGCTGTGTTTCTAAGGATTAATAATACAAAGGAGAAGTTGAAATGTCGTTAGAAGAATATCGGCCCGATATGGAAACATGTCGTCGTTGTTCACCGTGCAAATTCATTCCTTTCGAAAAAGTCACCGGTGTCAACAATGTAAATATTTGTCCCAGTATCGCTAAATATAATTTCCATTCCTATTGCGGCGGCGGCCGTATGGTTATGGGCACAGAGTTGCTCGAAAACCGTCTGAGCTATACCCCCAAACTGATGGAGATTATCTACAACTGCAATATGTGCGGCGGCTGCGATACTTCCTGTAAATATTCCATGGATATGGAAGTCATCGAACCCATTAACGAGATTAGAATCGATGCTGTAGAGCAGGGTCATACTCATCCCGCTCTCGATAAAGTAGTTAACAGTCTGCGTAAGCAGGGCACCATGGTACCTGGCGCCAAAGTGAAAAGAGGCGACTGGGCTGAAGGCCTGGATATCAAAGACTTCACCAAAGAAAAGGTGGACGTAATCTACCACGTCGGCTGTCAGACCAGCTTCAACAAAGATATGTGGAAAATAGCCCAGGCTAACGCTAAAATCCTCAAGAAGGCCGGAGTCAATTTCGGTATCGGCGGAGCCAATGAACTCTGCTGCGGAGGCAGAGCTTTCCAGATGGGTTATAAAGCCGATTTCATGAAGCAGCTTGAAGCCAATATGGCCAATTTCAAGAAGTCAGGTGCCAAAATCCTGGTTACCGGCTGTGCCGAATGCTATTATTCCTTCAAAGTTCTGGCAGAGCGCTTTAAGAAAAAGGCGGATATTGAAGTACTGCATACCACCGAGTATTTCAACCGTCTGATCAAAGAAGGCAAACTGAAATTAAAGAAAAATGTCGACGTTACCGTCACTTATCATGACCCCTGCCATCTTGGCAGACAGGGAGAGCCCTACATCCACTGGGATGGCAAAATAAAAATCGACCAGGTCCGTACCTTCGATCCGCCCAGAGAACGCCGCCGCGGTACCTACGGTATTTATGAGGCGCCCCGCGAGCTTCTCAAGGCTATCCCCGGTTTGAGATTGGTTGAGATGGACCGCAAGAATGAATACGCCTGGTGCTGCGGCGCCGGCGGCGGCGTACCCTATACCAATCCCGAGTTTGCTCTATGGACCGGTGCAGAAAGAATCAGAGAAGCAGAAGAGACCGGCGCTGTCGCCCTTGCGACCGCCTGCCCCTGGTGCGAAACTCAATTCAAAGATGTAGTTACCCAGAAGGGTAAAGATATGAAGGTATACGATATAGTCGAATTATTGGAAAAAGCATTATAAAAGGAGGTCATGAGACATGGCTTTAAATAAAGATTTCTATAAAGCATTAGTAGACATCCTCGGGCCTGAAAATGTTTCAGATGAGCCTGAAATATATGAAACTTATGCCAATGTTGTCAGACATGGTATTCTGCCTATTCCCCAAAGATTTGAAGCTATCACTCTGCCTGACAGCACCGAACAGGTAGCTGCTATCGTTAAACTTTGTAATAGATACGGCGTTCAATTCAAGGCTTCCAGCACCGGCTGGTTGTATTGCGACCCTGCAGCTCCCAACTGCATCAAGATGGACCTGCGACGCATGAACAAAATTATCGAAATCAACGAAAAGAGCATGTACGCTGTAGTTGAGCCTTATGTGGTAGGCGCTCAACTTCAGGCCGAATGCATGAAACGCGGTCTCAACTTCAATCCCACCGGCGCTGGCGCCAACTGCTCTGCTCTGCCTCTGGCCGCCCATGTTAACCTGGGCCACCTGAGCCAGTCCGGCAGCTACGGTGAAAGAAACCAGCTGGCCCTGGAATGGGTCACTCCCGAAGGTGAAATCGTGCGTCTGGGCTCACTGGGCACCAATGACGAGTGGTTCTGCGGTGATGGCCCCGGTCCTTCGCTGCGCGGCATCGTCAGAGGCAACACCACTCCGCTGGGCGGTCTGGGTGTTTACACTAAAGCAGCTCAGAAACTGTATCCCTGGCCGGGCCCGACCACCTTCCCCATGGAAGGCTATTCACCCAGATACAAACCGGCTTATATTCCGGATGGTTTCCTCTGCCGTTATCTGTCCTTTAAGGACCTGGATACCCTGGTTGACTGCGTGCTGGAAATCGGCGAAGCCGAAATCGCCTGCGAGCTGATGTGCTTCAACCCCGCTATGATGGCCGCCAACCTGGCTACTCATAACCAGGAAGAAGAGACTGAGATCTACAATAAGATGAGCGCTTCGGTACAGGGTCCCGGATTCATGGTTTTGATAGCTGCCAACTCACCCAGCGATTTTGAGTACAAGAAGCTGGTGCTGGAGGCTATCCGCGAGAAATACAACGGTATGCCGATGGCTGAAGTCGATGACCCTGAAAATCAGGGCGGTTATATCTGGCGCTACTTCCGTGAGACCGGCTCCATCAAAGAGACCGGACGTGTCCTGTCACCTCAGTGCGGTATGGTCGGCGGCGGCGACTGCTTCCCGCTGATGAGCTACTTCATCAAGAGCTGCTCGAAAGTTAAAGCGGCCATGATTGCCGACGGTTCGCTCTTCGATGATGGCACCGCGCCCTTCATCCAGTCCATTGAACATGGTCATATGGGACACGGTGAGGTTCTCGCCCGCATCTCCATGAGAGTTAAAGAGCCCATGAAGGTCGTTAGAAGAATTAACAATGAGTCCAATCAGATTTCTATCAATGAGCATTTCGGTGTGCCTCAGCACGTTTGGAGCGATGCTCTGCACGATCTGTACGGACCTAACGCTATGAACTATCATCAGTGGTTGAGAAAGGTTAAAAAGTCCTTCGATCCCAAGTGTGCTTCCGAGGCCTCTTCCTACATCACCGCCAAAGATTAACTCACGTTTTATCCATAAAATCAGGGCCGGAGCAGTAAGATTCTGCTCCGGCCCTTTGCATTCCGGCTGATTATATCAGTTTAAAGACTGCCTTAAAGTCATCTCGCTGGTTGAAGACCGGGCATCGAACCTCAAGTTTACTTTCTGACCCGTGGAGTATATTCTATAGTCCTCCTGTCCGGCGCAGATACGCCGGGCCTTTTCACCGTCTTTAATCACGAATCCGCACAGGTTCATAACACCGTACCGGCTCAGCAGCGGAGCCATCGGCGTCGCCGGCCCGATTAAAATTATATGCTTTCCCCTGGCCAGTTTTAAAAACCGGGGCAGAGATTTATCGATAAAAGCCCCGCAGGTTATAAAAACATAATCGCTGGCTGGCAGGAGATACTCCGCCGCTGAATAGGGATAATCTCCGCTCTGAGGTATATGTTCCAGAATCACCAGGTCGCAGACCGGCTGGAACAGCTGCTCCAGATAGTTAAAATGTCCCACCACCGCCACTTTTTTATTACGAATGGCATTTTGATAAACGATAAACGGGTCGTAAATCCTGTCTTCGGTATATCTGTTGTCCGAAATAACAATGCCGTTGCCTCTGGCCACCGTTACCGAATTATAATAAGCGTTAAGAGCAGCCTGGCCGATGCTGGCTTCCACCAGATTCCAGGACTTGATGCATTCAGCCAGTTCACGCAAGCTCATGCCCGGCACTTTGTTTATCTTTTCCACCGGACGACTGGCCTCCTCCAGCAGAAGGCTGTATCCGCTCCCGTCACCGCTGCGCACATATACTTTGGATGAACCGCAGATCAGGTCATCCACTCTATATTCCGGTGGGATGCCTTCAATCAAGTTATCGTATAGTTCCCAGATATTCTCTTCTCCCAAGTTTCCCTCACCTCATTCGGTAAATTGATTATTTCACCCTGCCTCAGACGGCTGCGAATTTGCTGTAATATACCGTCTATGGACTCTATTAATCTAAGGCTTTCTTTTTCAGCGGCGGGTGACTCGATTATCCGGCTGATTCCCCCGTTTTGCATGATTATACG
>DAOUFH010000243.1:0-4263 GCA_034429955.1 Dehalococcoidales bacterium | reverse complement strand
CTACTAAAGTGGTCAGAAGCAGCCTGCAGAATGCCGCTTCTATCGCCACCATGGTGCTCATCACCGAATCCCTGGTGGCCGATATTCCCGAAAAGAAAGAGGCTCCGGCCGCCGGCGCTCCCGGTATGGGCGGCATGGGCATGGGCGGCGATTACTAATTCAGCCTTGGCTGAAGACCTGTCACCCCGCACCTCTGCAATTAAAAACCCCTTCCTGAATTCAGGAAGGGGTTTCTTTTTAGCATAACGGCCATTGCCCTACCGGCAAAGCCGGTCTATAAATTGAATCCGTTGGCCTCAAAATGCGCCAGGCAGGCTTCCACCACCGCCGCATCATAAAGACGGTCCTTCTGGCGGCTGATCTCCTCCAGGGCCAGAGCCAGCCCCGGTGCGGGACGGTAGGGCCGGTTGGAAGACATGGCCTCTATTACGTCCGCCACGCTTAAAATACGCGCTTCCAGCATAATATCCCGGCCGGACAGTCCATAGGGGTATCCTGAGCCGTCCAGGCGCTCATGGTGCTGTAAAATCATATCCGCCACCGGCCAGGGAAACTCTATCTCTTTCACGATATCATAGCCGATGACGCAATGGGTCTTAATCAACTCAAACTCATAATCGCTCAAACGACCGGGCTTGCTGAGTATTTCTGAAGGAATAGCCAGCTTGCCTACGTCATGGACCAGGGCGGCCAGTTCAAGGCCTTTAGTGCGCTGGCCGGAAAGACGCATCCGCTGGGCGATGCCGCGGCAGATTTGAGAAACGCGGCTCTGATGTCCGGCGGTATAAGGGTCCCGCACTTCCATCATCTGGCCCATCGCCCGCACGACACCCTCGAAAATCTTTTTCAAAAGCTCATAGTCCGGCAGCCCCGGGTCTTCGGAAACAGCACAATAACAGGTATTAGAAAGTGTTTCTTTCTTAACATCGGAATACAAACTCCGCAATCCGGGCGGACCGGCAGCCGCCGGGTGTCCGTCACTGGTAACCTTTATTTTATCCATAAACACCTGCCCCGCCTCCGACACCCCCAGGCTCCTCACAGTTAAAATATTCAAAAATATTTTCGTGTGGTACTCTTAGAGTAGTACTTTAGTCTAACAGCAAGATTACATTCCAGGGGCAAAATATCACAAAAAAATCACAAAACGTCCGGGGCAGGGTTCTTCTTGAAGCTGAAAGTGTCAGTTGCAGGCCGCCGGGTAAATCACAATCCGCCCCTGCCGGCCTTACAGCTTAAGGATCTGCTGCAAAGGCTTAAGCTCCTGGACCGGTCCCACCACCGCCAGACGGGCTTTAGAGGACTGGATCAGCTGTTCGGCCACCGCCTGCAATTGAGCGACCGTAATGGAATCGATAATCTCCAGAACATCGTCCAGGGTCAAGATTTTGCCGGTCAAGATCTCCTGTCCGCCCAGCCAGCCGGCCACGTTATGGCTGTCCTCCATGCGCAGCAGCAGACGGCCCTTGGAGATCTCGCGGGCTTTATGCATCTCGGCAGGGGGAATATCCCCTTTGAGCATTTCCAGCTGCTCCAGGATGGCACTGAGTGCCAGGGAGAGGTTTTCAGGGTCAACGCTGGCTGCCACTGTCAAAGCCCCGGAATCCAGGTAGTGGTCGACGTAGGAACCGATGTTATAGGCCAGTCCCATTTTATCGCGGATCTCGGCAAAGAGGCGGCTGCTCATGCCTTCACCCAGAATGACGTTCAGCAGGTCCAGGTGAAAGCGCTGGGGATGAGAAAGCGCAATACCCGGCAAAGCCAGGCACAGATGGGCCTGTTCGGTATCCCTCTTTTCTACCTGCAGGCGCAGTCCTTTATTTTCGGCATAAGGCAGAAAGGCACAGGCCGGCGCAGTGCTGGTCCAACCGTCCAGAAGCTTGGAGATGATCGCCAGAACGGCTTCATGAGTGACATCGCCCGCCACGGTGATCAGGGTATTGCGGGGCGTGTATTTGGCCTCCATATAGTTCAAAAGCTGTTCCCGGCCCAGACCGTTGACCGATTCCTCCGTGCCTGCGATATCGCGGCCCAGGGGATGCTGCGGCCACAGCAGGTTATCTATCAGCAGGCTGACCTGCTGGGCGGGAGAGTCTTTGCACATATGAATTTCTTCGATGATGACCTGCCGCTCTTTCTCTATATCGTCCGGGCGGAAAAGCGAGTTACGCAGCATATCGGTCAGGACCTCGGCAGCCTCGGCGAAGTGTTCATGAGTGACCTTGCACCAGTAATAGGTAAGCTGCTTATCGGTGCCGCCGTTCAAGAGACCGCCCACACCCTCGATAGCCTCCGAGATATCCTTGGAAAGCGGCCTTTTGCGGGTGCCGCGGAAAAGCAGATGCTCAATAAAATGAGAGGTGCCGGCTTCGGCCTCGCTTTCATAGCGGGAACCTACTCCCACGAAGATGGCAATACAGACGGAACGGGTATGCGGCATTTCACTGGTTAGAACACGTAGTCCGTTAGGCAAGGTAGTTTTCTGATACAAAGCAGGCTCCCTTTATTAACGATTAACCAATAAGACAATTGTACTACTAAAAGCTCAAAAGGCAAAATAGCCTGTAGATTATATAGATATTTAGACTTATAGCTGCTAGACAGGAGAGAAGGGGAGTAATTAGTCTTTCGTTATTCGTTTTTAGTTTCAGGTAGGGGTAAGATTGTTGGCTGTTAGATTATTAGCTTGTAGATCAAGAGATATTTTAGATGTCTAATGTAAACTAGCCTTCTCTCCTAATTGAGCTATTGGTAGTATTGGCGGCATTGGTCTTATTTGATATTCAATCCTCCTATGTCTTGGTTAAAAAAAATACTGATAGCTGACGGCTGATAGCTATTATCTCGAAGCTGATTCGAGCCTGTGTTGACAGGCCTACAGGCTTGTGATATTATAGACAATGTTTCCGGTGAACCCCTCAGCGACATTTCCTGGAACAGGAACAAAATAGGAACAACGGTTGGGGGTTTTAAAAATCAACAAAATCCCCCAAGGTTTCTTGTTGACAAAATTCCCTGAGATGTGGTAATATCTGAAATGTGCCTTGAAAATGGGCACCTGAAAATGAACCTTAACAACTGGATAGCGGAAGGAAGTTTTTCAAGCAAAAAACTTTTTTTAGTACAGTAATTAAACGAGCAATTAAACTCTGTTAATTTTTTTGGAGAGTTTGATCCCGGCTCAGGATAAACGCTAGCGGTGTGCATTATGCATGCAAGTCGAGCGGTCTATCGCAAGATAGATAGCGGCAAACGGCTGAGTAACACGTAAGTAATCTGTCCTTAAGTGGGGAATAATCCGCCGAAAGGTGGACTAATACCGCATGTGGTAGTGGGGGTAGGTTTCCACTACTAAAGCTTTCGAGCGCTTGAGGAGGGGCTTGCGTCCTATCAGGTAGTTGGTGAGGTAACGGCCCACCAAGCCTACGACGGGTAGCTGGTCTGAGAGGACGTCCAGCCAGACGGGGACTGAGACACGGCCCCGACTCCTACGGGAGGCAGCAGCAAGGAATTTTGCGCAATGGGCGAAAGCCTGACGCAGCAACACCGCGTGAGGGAAGAAGGCCTTCGGGTTGTAAACCTCTTTTGTCAGGGAAGAATAATGACGGTACCTGATGAATAAGTCACGGCTAACTACGTGCCAGCAGCTGCGGTAATACGTAGGTGGCAAGCGTTATCCGGATTCACTGGGCGTAAAGCGCGCGTAGGTGGTCCTTCAAGTCAGATGTTAAATATTCCGGCTTAACTGGAATCTGTCGTCTGATACTGCTGGACTTGAGGACGGTAGAGGGAGGTGGAATTCCCGGTGTAGTGGTGAAATGCGTAGATATCGGGAGGAACACCAGTGGCGAAAGCGGCCTCCTGGGCCGTTCCTGACACTAAGGCGCGAAAGCGTGGGGAGCGAACAGGATCAGATACCCTGGTAGTCCACGCCCTAAACTGTGGAAACTAGGTACAGGGAGTATCGACCCTTCCTGCGCCGTAGCTAACGCGTTAAGTTTCCCGCCTGGGGACTACGGTCGCAAGACTAAAACTCAAAGGAATTGACGGGGGCCCGCACAAGCAGCGGAGCGTGTGGTTTAATTCGATGCAACACGAAGAACCTTACCAAGGTTTGACATGCTGGAAGTAGCGAACCGAAAGGGGAGCCACCTGTTGAGTCAGGAGCCTGCACAGGTGCTGCATGGCTGTCGTCAGCTCGTGTCGTGAGATGTTGGGTTAAGTCCCGCAACGAGCGCAACCCTTGTCTTTAATTGCCATCAT
>DAOUFH010000242.1:0-11364 GCA_034429955.1 Dehalococcoidales bacterium | reverse complement strand
CCACGATATCAAAGGCTTCTTCCCAGCTTATCCGGACGTATTCCGATTTGCCCCTGTTCTCAGGATGTCTTTCACCGTTGGGGTCGAAATCCACTCTTTTATAGGGGTATTTAATTCTTTTCTCCGAATAGACACGGGCTCTTTCGGTGATGATGTAAGGCATCATGGTAGTCTTGCGGGGCGGTGAAAACTTCCGGCCGTGTGCTTCGATAACCCACGGCTGCGGGTCGCTGTCGTCAAATACAATCGGACGGATTCTATTGATTATGCCATCTTTGACATGGACCCTTACCGGTCCGCCGGAGGTACACTGTGTAAATATTTGCTCTGCCACTTTAATTCACCCTTTCTAAAAACGCATTAGAAAAAACCATCATTTCTATTAGTTGGAAAATGCTTCAGCGGTTGTCTTGTCTATCGATTATGATACTTGTAATTTGAGTATAATATTTGTTAGCTGTATTTGTCTATTATCTCAAGCGCCAACCCCTGAAATATCAGGCACTGATTCCATTATATTGAACAATTTGTGCCTTTGCCGGTTCATTTCTATAATGAGTAGGGGAGGCCTAAATAATGCATAATTCAAGACATTACCTGGATGAAAAACTCAGAAAACAGATGATGGAGCCCGAGCAGATTTTAGCTGAAGTCGGCTTGACGGCCGGGATGACACTGGCTGACCTGGGTTGCGGGGAAGGTTATTTTGCCGTACCGGCAGCTGTTATAGCCGGCCCTGCCGGACGGATATATGCGGTTGATACCAATCAGTCTGCTGTGGATAAGTTAAGCCGCAGGGCTGAAGCTGAAGGGCTTGCCAATCTAACGCTCAAGGTAGCTGAAGCCGAAAAGACCGTTTTCTGCCGTGGCTGCGTAGATATTGTATTCCTGGGAATCGTCCTGCATGATTTCCAAAACCCCGGCCAGGTACTGGCGAATGCGCTGCAGATGCTTAAACCTGCCGGGAAACTGGTTAATCTGGACTGGAAGAAACAGGACTCTCCTTTCGGTCCACCCCTTGCTATCCGTTTTGATGAGGCCCAGGCTGGCAGGCTCATCGAAGAGGCCGGTTTCAAAATCGAGTCCGTGCGGGATTCCGGACAATATCATTATCTTATCCAGGCTTCTCCGGCTAAATAGTCTGGCTGAAACTGTAACAGAGGCTCTTTAAAAGCAGAAAAGCGGTAGCTTGTTGACAAGCTACCGCTTTTCCGGCCTTATTCGAGATTAAGAATCGGTCTGATTCTTGTAATGCACATTCCACTTCAGACAGAGGTTGTCAATAAAACCTTTTACACCCGGATCCTGACTTTCGTGAATCTCGGCTAAAAAGCCGTGCAACAATTCACCGCCGGTCATTCCAGGGAGGGGCTCCTTGGGTCCCGGCAAGTTAATGTACACAATCTCAGTCATTATTTTTTGATATTCAACTGCTTGGCCCATTATTTTGATTCCTCCTCAAAGTTATAATTTAACCAGCTGTATTTTTTAATTTTTGCAAATCTATAGCTTAATATTAATCGAATTTTCGATTAATTCCAACTATCACTCCAAAGATTTTAGCGGCAGCTCCGGCCAGCTTTTTTCTGGATTTAGGCAGGCGTATTATCTGTATTCGCTCATCTTTAAAGCAAAGTACCAGTTTGCCCGGGCCGGGCAAGGCTTCTGTATTTATAAATACTACGTCCCCGAGGCGTATTTCCGGGGGAAAAGAAAATTCGTCAGCCAGGATTCCGATCAGCTTGCTGGTATCTCCGACCGGATAGGCCCAGTGACTGTATTGCCGAATTTCAGGCATCCCTGCTTCAGAGTCTTCAACTACAGGGATATTGCTGTAATCGATTTTTTCGATATCATCGAAAATTTCTTCGGGGGTTTTAGCCAGACTTCTTTTGAAGCGGGCATTTTCATCTATATAGCCGGCAGCCTGATATAAATCGTTGGGATGAATCTTCAAGGCTTTAGCCAGGGCCAGGAATGTTTCAGCTGAAGGGTTTTCAAAATCATCCAGTTCCAGTCGGGATAAATGACTGCGCGTGAGGCCGCTCAGCCTGGCCAGTTCCCACTGGCTCAGTCCGCGACTATGCCGGACAGTTTTAATATATTCTCCCAAACTCATAGAACAATTCACTTGAGAGGTACGAATTTGTGCTTCCAGGTATGCTACTATAATAGCAGATTGGCAATATCCGGTCAATTGCAATATAACCGTAATCGGATTATCTCAAAACAAGCTTAACAAACCGCTCCCGGTTAAGACTTCAAATATTGACTTGACGAAATATTGATAGTGTGCTACCTTGGTAGCAGATTAAAAATGAAGAGGGTTTTGCTTAATTAAGCTATTATGGACGATTGAAAAGCCGGAAAATATTGACCTGTACGACTCAATTCCGACAGGCTGTTTATCTTTACTGTTCGATGATCCATAAAATAATATTTGGCCTGAGTATAAAGGTGAGAAAATGCCTGTAATGATAAATAAAGAACAGATTAAGCATTTTTTATCTGTTAAAAAGACCGGAATTGAGTGGACCGATATAGTTAATATATCCGAGAAAGACAAAGAATTCCTTTCGCAGAGATACCCTTTTCATCCCCTCGACCTGGATGATTGTTCCAGCCGCGTACAGAGACCCAAAATAGATGTCTATAACGATTATTTATTCATTGTTCTGCACTTTCCGGTCTATAACAAAGAATCGAAGGTAACCGAAGCCAGTCAGGTCTCTATTTTTATCGGCGCCAACTACCTTATCACAGTTCATGAGGGCAGATTGAAACCGCTCAACCGTATTTTCGAAGAGTGCCGAGATAACGAGGATATCCAGGAACGTTTCTTAACTCACGGCACCGTTTATCTCCTTTACCGTCTGATTGACGCACTGGTGGATTACTGTTTTCCTATCATGAAAAAAGTAGGTGAAAACGTCGAGGCGATTGAAGACAAGATATTTGCCGGAAAATCCAAGGGGCTGGTTAAGGAAATCTCCGTTTTACGCCGGGATATTATCTCATTACGCCGCATAATCAATCCGATGAGAGCGACTATCGGTATGCTGGAGCCCAGAGTAGAGAAATTCAGCAAACAGGACATGGAAGTATACTTCGGTGATACGGTAGACCATCTGGACAAGCTGAGGGAAGTCCTGGATGAACACAAGGAAGTTATCGAAGGTCTTAACAACACCTATGATTCTCTGGCTTCCGACAAGATGAACGATATCCTGAGAGTTCTGACTATTTTGACCACCATAGGCACTATTCTGATGGTCATTACCGGATTCTACGGTATGAATATCTATTTACCGGGTGGAGTTGAAAAGGGCGCTAGTTTTTTGGCCTTCGGTCTGCTTATTGTCGGTATGCTGCTGGTGGTAGTGCTCATGATGATCTACTTCAAAAGAAAAGACTGGCTGTGAGGCAAGGAGGATATACAATTGGCATTAAAGGTTACGATTATTTATAATGAACCGATAATATCAGATGAAAATTCCCCCCTTGAGTTAGATAATGCCGATTGTATCATCAAAGGAGTTGAAGCCGTCCAGCTGGCTCTGCTTGAATCAGGTTATCAGGTCGACACTCTGGCTCTCAGATTACCTCTGTCCTGCGCCGAAAAACAGGTTGCCGATATCAAGTCCGATGTGGTCTTTAATTTATTCGAAGGTTTCGACGGCTGGCCGGAAAGCGAAGCCTATGTAACGGCCTTGCTGGAAAAGTACCAGATGGTTTTCACCGGCTCTTTCAGCCACACTTTGAAAATAGCCTCAGATAAAGCCTTAACCAAGCACTATCTAAACAAACTGAATATTCCTACCCCGGCCTGGCAACTCAGAAACAGCGAGGATAAAGCTGAATCGAATATTGCCTTTCCCGCTATTGTCAAACCTAACGGAGAACACGGCAGTTACGGATTGACTGAATTCAGTGTAGTTCATAATGCAGAGGAACTCGAGCACCAGGTTAATACAGTCTGGGAAAATCTGCAACAGGCCGCTGTGGTAGAGGAATTTTTACCCGGCAGGGAGTTCAGGGTCTCCATCCTGGAAGACGAGGACTTAATTTTCCTGCCTGTAGAAGAAATAATTTATAATTTGCCCCCCAGCAAACCCAACCTTCTGACCTATGCCGCTAAATGGATTAAGGGCGATGAATATTTCAGCGGTACCAAAGAACAATGTCCGGCCGCTATAAATTCATTTTTCCAGCATCGCATTGAAGACCTGGCCAAATCGGCCTATCTGTCCTTTAATTGCCGGCATTATGCCTGTATCGATTTGCGCCAGGACCAGTATGGCGAACTTAAAGTAATCGATATCAATCCGAATCCGGATATTTCACCGGGCGGCGGTATGAAATTACCTCTGGAAGTAAAAGGGGTCAGCTATCAGGAATTCATTAAACATGTGGTAGAACTGACGGTTGGCGATGACTTTCCGACGCGGGTTATGTGCAGTTTGATACATCCGTCGGAATTATTGGCCGGCAGTAACTAAATCTAACGGCTTTTATTGGAATTATTCCTAGAATAAAGGCCCGCAACTTTCAGACCGTTCTCCGTCTATCCCGGGATAGTTTCACAAACGGTTTAAGCAGGTGCTAAAAATTTTTTTACCAGCGCTTGGATTTCGGGATAGATTTCACGGGTTATATCGAACCAGTGAATACGCCGGTCGCTCAACCTGAACCAGGCGTATTGATGGCGTATGTAACGATGAGTTTCAGTCTGGATATTTTTAATAGCTTCCTCTTCGGTCATCTCACCCCGCAGCACTGCCGCGCACTGGCGGTAGCCGATACTGCTGAGGGAAGGCAGTCTTTCTGAATAGCCCTGCTTTAAAAGTCTCTCAGTTTCAGCCATCAGCCCTGTTTTAAACATTTCAATAACCCGCAAGTCGGTACGCCTGTAAATTTCAGAACGTTCACCTGTCAGACCGATAATAAGCGAATCGTAATCCGGCGGATTCCTGGTCTTTAACCTGGAAAAGCGGCTGCCGCTGAGCTGACAAACTTCCAGAGCACGAATTACTCTTCTGATATTGCGCGGGTCTATCCCGGCAGCAGCTTCGGCATCCAGTTCCTGCAATTTTCGATAAAGATCGCTGCCTTCTGCTGCAGCCTGCTTTTCCAAATCAGCCCTGAGATTATAATCAGGCGAGACCGGAGGTACCTGCCAGCCTTCCAGGAGCGCCCAGATATATTGCCCGCTGCCACCCGTCAGAAAAGGTATTTTGGAGCGCCTATGCAGGGCTGCAATAGCCTCTTTAGCCCTTTCCTGGTAAAGCGTCAGGCTGAATTCTGCATCCGGCTCGATGATATCAAAGAGATGATGGGGTACCAGTGACATTTCAGAGATGGAAGGTTTAGCGGTGCCGATATCCATCCCTCGATAGACCTGCCGGCTGTCCGCATTGACTATTTCACCCTGAAATTCCAGCGCCAGCCGGATCGACAAAGCCGTTTTACCGGAGCCGGTCGGACCCACAATTACTACTAAAGGGTGCTGCATTACGTTTTAGTTACTCTTATTTCTGGCAGCGGCCAGTTCATTGGTCGTCTTGATGATATCCAGAAATTCCCCTGCTTTCAATGAAGCTCCACCGACCAAACCGCCGTCTATATCTGATTCATTCATGAGCTCCCGAATATTGGCAGAGGTAACGCTGCCGCCGTAAAGTATGCGGGTTTTTTCTGCCGAGGCCTGGTCATATTTCATGGCCAGCGTCTCCCTGATCAGGCGTATGGCCTGGTTGGCCTGGGCGGCTGTGGCGGCCCGGCCCGTGCCGATAGCCCAGATAGGTTCATAAGCAATTGTAATATTATGTAAAGAATTGACCCCTTCCAGGGAACCGCTGATCTGTCCTGTTACTACGGCACCGGTCTGGCCGGATTCAAATTCGTCCAGATTTTCTCCAACACAAACAATGGGTTTTAAGTCGTATTTCAGAGCTACCTTGATCTTACGGCTGACAGACTGGTTGGTTTCATAAAATAGCTGCCGCCTTTCCGAATGACCGACGATAACATAGCTGCACAGGTCTTTCAGCATGAGCGGGGAAACTTCACCGGTAAAGGCGCCTTTTTCTTCGTAATAAAGGTTTTGGGCTCCTACCTGTATTTTGACACCATTAATTACATCTTTAACGGAAGCAATGGAAATAAACGGAGGACAGACCACAATATCAATATCAATTAATTCGGGCAGACCTTCCGCCACCGTTTTAACCAGAGTCCTGGCTTCATTCAGAGTGGTATTCATCTTCCAGTTACCGGCAATGATTGGTTTACGCATGACGGTTGTCGCTCCTCAGGACTTATTTGAGATTTATTATAACTTGGAAAGACACTGAATGTCAGCTTGTCCTCGAGTATAAGTGACGTTCTTATCAGATAGTCATTCCTCCATCGACAGAGAGAATTTGCCCGGTAACAAATTTGGAAGCCTCGGAACAGAAATAGACAACCGCCTCAGCGATATCTTCCGGTTCACCGGCATGTCCCAGAGGTACAATCTGATTGAAACGCTCCCTGGCGTCGGGATCGGAGGCCGTTAAATATTCGTTTAACAGTGTTCTCTCGATCGGGCCGGGACAAACTGTATTGACCCTGATGCCATGTTTGGCGCCTTCAATTGCAGCGACTCGCGCCAGACCGAAAATCCCGGACTTGCTGGCGTCATAAGCGCAGAAACCGGGAACAGCTTTATAAGCTCCGATGGAGGAAGTAATAACAATTGAGCCGTGTTTTTGCTTTAGCATCTGTCGCATTTCATGTTTAAGGCACAAAAAGACCCCTTTTAAGTTAATATCCAGAGTGCGGTTCCAGAGTTCTTCAGGCATGTCAACTATATTTAAAAAAGGCACCCGTTTGCCATCCGGGCCTATGCCTGCATTGTTAAAAGCAAAGTCCAGAGAACCGTATTGAGATACAGCGGTTGATACAGCTTGCTCGACTTCTTTTTCATTGGAGACGTCACATTTAACAAAAGAGGCTTCACCGCCGGCCGTTTTAATTAAATTGACGGTTTCATGGCCACCTTCCAGATTGGCATCGGTACTAACCAGCACAGCGGCACCCTCACGGGCAAAAATCAGGGCTGCTACCCGGCCTATACCTGAAGCAGCGCCGGTAACCAGAGCTACCTTCCCGGAAAATTGTTTGGACATCTCTTACTCCTCGCACTGATATTTATAGTATCTATATTATTTGACTACAGGCTGCTCAGTGATCTGCCTGAGCATGGACAATTCCTCCTGCACAGGTTCAGGAACACTCTTAATCTTTTCTCCCAGACGCAGTTGCCAGTCGCATTCCATACGAGCACGGTTGATTCTATCGATCAGATTATTCAATTTGGGGTCAGGCAAGCAGGCAGTCAATATCAGTTCTCTTTTACCGCGCGGTTTACGATATATTCCCAGATTAGTTATAACAGTCGTAATATTTTTACCCGGACAGGTTATATAAGGCAGTTCTCCGACAAAGGTTTTCCTGGACTGATTGATGACTACGATTACTTCCGAGGCATTACCGGCATCATTGGCCCCACCCGAACCGACTAAAAATCTATTGTTGAATGCCGGTGTGGAGTTAATATTGCCCCACCTATCGATTTGTCCGGCTTCCAGGATGCCCAGACAACGGTTATTCTCACCGCTGATAATTATAGCTTGCGCTACTATAGTATCAGTCGACATTTTGGAGTTATATATTCCCGCCAGACTCTGAGCGGATATACCGCCGGTACCGGGGTCATAACCATATTGGCCGTTACCGGTGACGATTTCCAGTTCATATCCGGCCTCTTTGAGGGTGTAATAGGCCATTAAGACCGCTGCTGAACACATTCCTGTGATTAATAAAATAGTCTTATGTCCGGCCCGCACAGTTTTCTGGCGTATCTCGCGGGCTGCCGTAATCGCAAGCATCTCTTCATCAGTATAAGACCGGTTTGATTTTTCAGATAGACTCAGGCTAAAGGACTTTTTCAAAAAGGCGGGTTGATAGTTTAACCGGGCCAGACGTTGCTGGCCCAGTTTGGCCAGATAAGCCTGCTGATCGGTACAGTCCAGTACCCATTCTTGTAACCATTGGTTCAACCTGGTTTCTTCCTGAAAAGCGGCCTGCATTTTCTGTAAAAATGCCAGATCTGTTTCATAACCGGCAAAGTCAGTTAAGCCCGGACTGCCCAAACTAAAGGGATGGATGCCATAAGGTGCTGGAGATACAGCTTTTACCAGATAGGAAGGAATTTTTACCAGGGCTGAATATCGGCGGATATAATCACTCGGTACTATTCTTTCTGTAGTTACCAGCACTGTCCGGCTGGCAAAAATGCCCCAGATATCGTCACCGTAGGGAATACCCGGTATAGCATTCCCCTGTTCGTCCGCCGCCACAGCATGAATAATCGATACATCCGGATTAAGGGCCTTGATTACTCCGGCTTTACGGTCTTTATTAAAAGGACTGTCTATTTCAGCAAAGGCGGCCTGGTTATAGCCGGCCAGAGAACTGCCTGATAGCGAACGGGTCGTTATAAATTCCAGACCCATGGCGCCTGCCAGCAAACGCTGCTGCAAGGTGCATAAAGACCAGTTCTCAAATTCAATGCTACCCTTAGCACATTTTTTTTGCATGAGGGCACCGGGTTGGCCTGATTCAGGATTGTCCATGCAGACGGAAAATATCATGCGGTTCAGCAGTCCGCAATACAGCAGATTCAGAGAATGCCCTGTAACAGTACTCTGGATTAGTTCAAAGCCGGGCTTTTTGCCGTGATACTGGCGAATTATCTCGCAGACTGCCGCAGACGGGCCTCCTAACCCGGAGGCCAGATGAATAGAACTCCAGGGTTTGATATAGCTGGAGATCGCTTCTTTCAATGAGCAAACTTTGCCGTTCTGTTGGTACATATGATAGCAGTCATTCCTTATATTAAATTTGAAACAGGCCTACGAATCAGGCCCGAACGACATGACTGAGGAGGTCAACATAAATTGTTGTTATAGCCGTTGCTCAAGAATAATTATAGCATAACATATTAATTAAATTTATTAGTAAAGCTTATATTTATTTTATACCAACCTTAAGGGATGGCGCTGTAATTCAGCAAATTTAATTTTAGAATCTGTTTAATAAAATTAGTCTCCGTTTTTATTGCCTAAAGCCTACGGCCAAACAAGCGGATAGTGTCGATAAAGTGGAAATAATGATATTATGTTAGATAGAATATTCTTATAAGACTAAACTGGTGATATAGTGCAAGGAGAGTGCCATGTTTAAAAAGATGCTGGTTTTGCTGGACGGCTCTAAACTGGCCGAACTGGTTTTTACTTATGCTCAGGAGTTATCCGGTAGACTGAATATTAATCTGGAACTGCTGCATGTTTGCACTCCCCAGGAAGCAGAACAGTTGCCCATGCGTCAGGCTTATATGGACCGGATGGCAGAACTGCTCAGAGTCAAGGCTGAAGAAATCCGTGCTCACTCAGGGAAACCCTCAAGGCAGAATATAAAATCCAGGGGTAATGTCGTCATAGGCTCTCCTGCTGAAGAAATTCTGAAATATGTCGAAAGCAATAATATCGACCTGGTTATGTTGACCACCCACGGCCGTTCCGGTATCGGTAGATGGGATATGGGGGATGTGGCCTCCAAGGTTATCCATGCCTCCAATGTGCCTGTCTGGCTGGTCCCCTCCGAACTGCGGGATGAGGTGATCTATGATAAGATACCCAGACATACCATGGTTATTCCTCTCAACGGCTCAAAGCTGGCTGAAGGCGTAATTCCTTATGCTATCAATATCGCCAAACAACGTGGCGCGGAGACAACGGTAGTACTGGTCTATGTTGAACCCTTTTCCGGCTCCAAAGTATTTACCTCCGATGACGTTAAAAGCAATCTTAAAGAGAAACAGGCTATGAAAAAATATCTGGAAGGTGTCGTCGCTAAATTTGCCAAAGTCGGGATAGAGGCACGTTACGAAGTATTATATGGCAGCCCTTCGGCTACCCTTATCGATTATGTCAAAAATCATCCCACCCAGTTGATAGCTATGGCTACTCACGGGCAATCTTTTATCAGCCGTTTGATTTTTGGCAGTGTGACAGAAAATATTGTAAATCTGGTCAAGAAAACCCCGATTTTCCTGGTCAAACCTGCCCGCTCTGTTAAAAAGTAGGGTGGCATATGCCACCCTACTTGTAATCTAGCAGTTAAACTTAAACTCTGCCGTAGTTTTTACCCTGTCCGGTAGCGAAGTGAAAGACCGGCCGGGTTATCTTCAGTATATTAAGTGGACAATGTAATACACCTTTGGGGATGAAAGCCAGGAAGGTCTGATTCATAACGTTTTGTTCGCCGTCTATATATAGCTCGATTTCAGCCCCCAAATCATTCAAATTTTGGGGATCGGTCCCGAAAAATCCGATAACTTCATCATAATCATGGACGTGTGGCTCGGGACTGGCTTCATCTTTTTTATCGGTCGGCCAGAACCATACACATTCAACATAAAAAGCATCCTTTATGACCTCGCTGTCCAGATACATCACCCGGGTGCTGGTTTCCCGGGAAAGATTGCCTGCCCAATCAGGAACAACCAGATTTTGCTTGGGTTGTGTCACGATGTATTTACCGTGTTTTATTTCTGCCATCTAATCTCCTCCTATAGATACACATCGATTACGATAAAGTTTGTTTTCATTATAACAGAAGTAAAAAACCGGCATAATGCAGGAAGATTATTACAGTCAGAAACTTTACCGGTAGATTCACGGCTCAGACTAAATATATCATAGTTGTGATATTCTTGCGCCATGATAACCGGTAACTTATAATAATATGAAATGTATTAATAATTACAATACAATTAATTAAATATGACCCTATTTATAAAGGAGAAACTCATGGATTTCAAAAATAAAACTGCATTAATCACAGGTTCATCGGGTGGCATCGGGAAAGGTCTGGCCATTGCACTGGCTAAAGAAGGAGCGGATATCGCTCTGGTCTCGCGCAATGTACCTAAAATGGAAGAAGTTAAAAAAGAAATTGAAGCACTGGGACGGCGGGCGGCAGTCATTAAATGTGATATGTCCAAAAATGAAGATGTTTTGGCCATGAAAGATGCTGCGCTTAAGGCGTTCGAAAATATTGATATCTATATCAATAATGCGGCGGTAGGCGTCAGAGGTTATTTGAACAGGGTATCCATGGCCGATTGGGAATACATCGTAAATACTAATTTGCTGGGATATATCCGCGGTATAACGGCCTTTTTACCATATTTCCTGGAACGCAAAAGCGGTTACATCGTCAATGTATCCTCAATTCAGGCCCTGGCTTATACCGCTG
>DAOUFH010000241.1:0-2040 GCA_034429955.1 Dehalococcoidales bacterium | reverse complement strand
AGTGCCCAGGTACGTACTTATGAAGGTCTCTGGGGTGCTATCAGCGGGTATATCGATAGCACTCCCGACCGGCAGGCTCTGACTGAGATCAAAGAGGAGGCCGGACTCTCCTCCAGGGATATCAAGCTGATATCACGCGGACAGCCCATCTTCGTGACTGATAAAAAGCTCAAGACCAGGTGGGAAGTACATCCCTATCTGTTCAAGGTGATCAACCCCGACAAGCTGAAATTCGATTGGGAACAGCAGGAAACTCGCTGGATCACACCAGATGAACTGGATAGTCTGCAGACCGTGCCCAGGCTAAAGGAAGCTTTTGAGTCCGCCCTGCAAGCTGCGGCGAAGTAGAGACGCTTGTCCGCCGGCTGATATTAGTGAGAAGGTCTATCTCAGCTCATTGGCCAGCTTCTCGATGTAGGCCGGCAAGTCCTGATTGGATATCACTCCATCCTGGGTTATCACGCCAGTCACCAGGCTCATCGGAGTCAAATCGAAGTAGGGATTTTTTACCATTACGCCTTCCGGCAGAATTCCGGCAGCCGCTACCTCCGCCGGATTTTTATCTTCAAACTCGATTTCCGAGCTTTGCATTCTGGGGTCGAACTTGGCTATTTCACACAGCACATAAAAAGGCACCCTGTAATAATTGGCCGCGATAGCCAGCAACGAGCTGCCCACTCCGTTGACAACTCCGCCGTCATAACACACCCTGTCGGCCCCGACCAGCACGACATCGGACTGCTGGACAAATAACCCCATCGCCGTATCATCGATATAGGTTATGGGGATTCCGGCATAGCCGAACTCCCAGGCCGTTCTCTGCCCGACTCTGACCGCACCGGAACGCGTCACAATGGTCTTCAGCGGATGCTTTTCATAGGCTTTCTTGATGGCACTGGCAACTGTAGAGCTGTAGCTGTGAGTCATGACCGTGCTGCCGGCTTTTATCAGACCGGCGGCAAAACCGGCTATCTGCGAGGCGGCGCTGATGGAAGAATGTATCAGTTCATCTGCCAGCTTTACCACAGTCTGCCGTAAAGTGCCGATATCACTGTTCTTATAATCATCCAGTCCGGTCTGCAGCCTTTTGACCATATTGTAAAGCGGCGCCATGGCCGGACGTATCGACATGACCCTCTCAGCGATCTCATCCAGCTGCGATAACAAATCTTCCGCACTATCCGTTTCAATCAGTCCGGCGGCCGCCTTAAGCGTATCAAGAGCCTGCCGCGCCAGTTCGCTGGCACCGTGGGTATTATCCTCTTTGATATCGTTGATCAGTTCCTGAATTTCCGGAGCAATACTCATGCCTCAATATTAGCAACCTCACCTGCAAACGTCAAAACCTCAATCTCCGTATCAGTCTGACCAATCATTCCGGTCAACTTTGATTCAGGATTGAGGATTTATGAATAATAAAAAGCCCCGGTTTCTTAATACAGCCTTAAATACTGATTCATTCATCAAATCCCTCTCTTAAAACCCGCTATCTATAAATGATAACCAAATCGTCCGGCTGGAATCCTCGCAGGACAAGTCTGACCTGTCCCCCTGCGCTTCAGTCTCGCCGCTAGGGAACTTAGCGTAGCTAAAGCGGAATAATCTGGTTGGAATTAGCCTTATAAAGGCGGGGAATTTACGGCGAATTTATTATTTGTGTATTTCGAATTTTATTGAGTCATTGGTAATATTGGTGGCATTGGTACTTATTGGTATTATTCATTACCCCTTCTCTCGAAACTGACAGCTATATGGAGTGACCCCATCCGTTAAAACTGATATGATTATATAAAAGGGAGTGCGTTGTGATAAGTCCTGAACTGGACCTGCATCGTTTGACCGTTGAAGAGGCTTTGCCGCGTATAGATGATTTTCTTAACGAAGTCTATAATAGCGGTCTGCACTTTGCCCGCATCGTGCACGGGAAAGGTTCCGGTGTTCTCCGGCAGGAAGTCAGCCGCTATCTTTCGTCGCATCCCCTGGTTAAATCTTTCCACTCCGCCGACAAATACAACGGCGGCATAGGCGCCACCGAGGTCG
>DAOUFH010000240.1:0-1530 GCA_034429955.1 Dehalococcoidales bacterium | reverse complement strand
AGACACCCGTCACTGCCTCCGATAAAAACTCGCGAGGGAGCGGCCAGCCCGTCCAGTGCCGCAGGGGCCCGGCCGTTAATCACGTTGACATTAAAACGTTTGAATTTACGCAGGTTCTGCCGGATCAAGGCGACGCTTTCCGCATCTTTTTCAACTGCCCAAACGCGGCCTTTGCGGCAGAGCGCTGCAGCTTCAATCGAGACCGAGCCGGAACCTGCTCCGATATCCCAGAGTAACGAGTCTTCCTCAAGCTGAAGTTTAGCCAGGCTGACGGCTCTCACTTCCTGCTTGGTTAAAAGCCCGTTCCGGGGTTTCAGCTGGTAAAATTGCTCGTCCGGTATGCCGGTTAACGGTTGTCCGTCCTGCTCCAGACCACTTTCCGCCATGTTTTTGATCAAGATAAGCACGTTAAGTGCAGAACAGGGCGTGTTTTGTAAAGTTTCCAAATCGGTTTGTATTATTTTCTGGCTGCCGCTGCCCAGGTTCTGGCAGACATAAGCCCTGTAAGCGTTGAGTCCCTGGCTACACAGTAGCCCGGCAATTTTGTCCGGGGTATTGACGGGGTCGGTAAAAATGGCGGTTTTCGGATGTGAACTAACCACCTCTGCCAGATTAGCAGGTTCTCTGCCGTGCAGGCTGACCAGGGCGGCATCATCCCAGCTTTCTTTTATCAGGGCAAAGGCCATCTGCATCGAGCTGACATTAGGGATTATCTCAATATTGGCTTTGCCTAATTGCTCAATTAAATAGTGTGCGATACCAAAAAAGTCAGGGTCGCCGGAGGCCAGTACCACTACCTTGCGGGTATCCAGGTTAACCCTGATGGTTTCCGCTATCAGGGCCAGATTATTACTGATGGCGATTTTCTCTCCTGTCGCAAAGGCAAAATTATCCAGCAGCCGCCGGCCTCCGATCAACAGCGGAGCACGGCTGATGATGCGCCTGGCCCGGGGAAGCAGTCCCACTACGCCGTAGGGCGGTACACCGATGATAGTTACTCTAGGCTTTGACACCGGACCTGCCCAATATATTTCCTTCAAAATCACTCATTATACATTCCACCCTGATGGTGTTGTCCACACTGCGACAGCACATTAGCGAGGCTTTTTCACATAATTCGGAGATGAACTTTGACCGGCAGGCCGCCGGTAGCGTTTCCCGAAAGTGATTGGCGCTGATAGTTGTGCTGAGTCTGGCCAGGTCGTCCGGCCCGGCTCCGCAGGCGGCGGCGATAGCGGTTAGAAAACCGATATCGATTTCAGAATCACTGATATTGGTATAAAGATGCCCTGCTGCCAGTTTGGTTATTTTACCGATCATGCCCCAGACTATAACCTGTTTGATCATTTTGCGGCGGCAGGCTTGCAGTGCTTCACCGATATAATCTCCGGCCTGAATGAAACATTCCTCAGCCAGATGGATATTTTTCTGGGCGTATCTTTCGCTGCGCCGGCCGGTAGTCAAAACCACGCAGTCATGGCCCATGGCAGACGCTACATCGATACACTGTTTCAGACTGTTGACATAAGC
>DAOUFH010000239.1:0-15009 GCA_034429955.1 Dehalococcoidales bacterium | reverse complement strand
TGGCTAATCTGCTGTGCAGCGATGAGTCTGAAGTGAGCAACCGCATTGAGCTTTATTTGAGCGACCTGAAAAACGTCCGGACTTTAATCAAGGGACAGGAACTGATTAAAGCCGGCCTGGCTTCAGGACCGCAGGTGGGCAAATTGCTGGAGAAGCTTAAAGCCGCCCGCCTGGACGGACAGGTTGATTCCAAAACCGCCGAACTGGCTCTGGCTGAAAAACTAAGCAGGACCGGTTTTTAGCTCAGCCCTGCTTATTATGTCAAACTGTTTTTCTCTGATCGGACTAGCGATCTTCTTATTCTATCTTCTTGAATTGCGATTTCAAGGCCCCGCAAATAGGACATTTATCCGGCGCTTCACCTTCAACAGTATGACCGCAGACCTGGCAGACAAAATAAGGCTTGTCTGCCTGCTTAACCCCTTCATTCAAAGATTTCAGGGCTTTCTCGTACAGACCGTGATGCACCTTTTCAACCTTGTTGGCAGAATTGAAGGTCATTTCAGCCATGGTATTTTTCTCCGCCTGGGCAGTCTTGATAAATTCCGGATACATGGCGTTAAATTCCTCGAATTCACCATTAATGGCATCTTTAAGATTATCGGCAGTGCTGCCGATGCCGCCCAAAACGCGCAGATGGTTGCGGGCATGCACCGTCTCAGCTTCAGAGGCTGCCCTGAAAAGGCGGGCTATCTGGGATTGGCCTTCCTTGTCGGCTTTCTCGGAAAAATAGAGGTATTTGCGGCTGGCCTGGCTTTCACCGGCAAAAGCAGCCTTTAAATTCTCAGTACTGTTAGACATCTCACATCTCCTGTTAAAATTTCTTTCTTTTAACATTATACTGAAGTTTTTCGTTGTTCGTGCTTAGTGGTTAATTTATAGAGTGCGGGCAGGGACAAGCCCCCCACAATAGTTTTGTAGGGGCGGCCCTGGCGGCCACCCGTCCCGTCAGACACTCCTTTTTCCTATCTGTGTTATAATTTTTACGATGAAGATAGCTGAAATAGGACAGTTCGGGATGATCGACCTCATCGCCGATATGATTAAAAAATCTCGCGGGGATTCCCCTGCCTGGCAGCAACTCATCACCGGCGTGGGGGATGACTGCGCGGTCTGGCGGGAAAGCGGCAAGCCCCAGTTGGCCAAGGTGGACTGCCAGATAGAGGGCGTGCATTTCGACTTGAAACTGATTTCCTGGGAAGACCTGGGCTGGCGCGCCCTGGCCGTCAATTTGAGCGATATCGCCGCCATGGGCGGCCTGCCCCGTTATGCCCTGGTATCGTTGGGTCTACCCCTGGACAGCGAGGTGGAAGACGTGCTATCTCTGTATAGAGGTCTGCTGCAACTGGCTGAAAAAAGCGGCACTGCCGTCGTGGGCGGTAATCTGGCTGGCTCACCCCATCTCTTCGTAGATGTCAATTTAATCGGTGAAACACTGCATCCTCAGGGTGAATACCTGTCGCGTTACAGGGCTCAGCCAGGCGACCTGATAGCAGTCACCGGATGGCTGGGCAGCTCGGCAGCCGGCCGGAAGATTCTGGAACAGGGCCGCTACCAGGCCCAATATGCCGAACTAAAACAGGCCTTCGCACGGCCCGAGCCGCGGCTGGCAGAGGGACGGTTGCTACTGGAAGCCGGCGTCAGTACCGGCCTGGATATCAGCGACGGACTGTTATCGGACCTGGGTCATATCTGCCGGGAGAGCCGGGTGCAGGCCCGTTTGTACCTTGAGAAGCTGCCCGTACTGGCCGAGGTTAAAGAGCTGTTCGGAGAACGGGCGTATGAGCTGGCGCTGTCGGGCGGCGAGGACTACCAGCTCCTTTTTACGGCGCAACAATCAGTTATGGACAAGATTAAAGACCGGACCGGCTACCCGGTTACAATAATCGGAGAAATCACCCAGGCAAGCAAGCCTTCTATCAGTGTATTGGACGCCCGGGGTAAACTCTACCGGCCGTATAAGACCGGCTGGGACCATTTCAAACGGCAGTAAAGCATGCAGAAAGCGAATTTTAAGACCGGCAGCGCCGAGGAGACTCAAAAGCTGGGAGAACGGCTGGGAGAACTGGCCGAACCCGGCGATATCTATCTTTTAAGCGGCAACCTGGGTGTAGGCAAGACCTGCCTGACACAGGGCATTGTCCGGGGGCTGGGCAGCAGCGAATACGCCCTCAGTCCCACCTTTGTCCTGATGCGTGAGATGCAGGGACGCCTGCCGGTTTATCACATGGACCTCTACCGCCTGGACCAACTGGAGGAAATCTCGGACCTGGGTCTGGACGACTACCTTTACGGCCGGGGGCTGTGCGTCATCGAATGGGCGGAAAAAGGTCTGAGCGTTATGCCGGCCGAACACCTTTTGATTGAAATCGCTTATTCCAGGGATAATGAACGTAAGTTCAAATTGAGCGCCCGGGGCAGGCGCTATGAAAAACTACTGGATAAGCTGAATTTAAAGAACAAGCAGGTATAAAATGCAACTGGCGATAGATACATCTACCAACTATGCCGGAGTGGCGCTGGTCCAGGGGCTGCAGGTTATCGCGGAGCTGAGCTGGCGCTGTGAATCGAATCACAGTGTGGAACTGACACCCCGCATCGAAACGCTGCTGGCTCAGAGCCGGAGCAGCGTCAATGAACTCGACGCTATCTTTGTAGCCAAAGGCCCCGGCAGCTTTAACGGACTGAGAGTGGGAGTAAGCACCGCCAAAGGCCTGGCCTTCAGCCTGGGTATACCCATTATAGGCATCAGCACACTGGAATACACCGCCTATCACTTCGCCCACTGCGGACTGCCGGTTTGCGCCGTGCAGAATGCCGGCCGTGAAGAAGTAGCGGCAGCGGTCTATCAGCGCAAACCCAGAAAGGGCTGGACCTGTCTTCTGGCAGAGCAAATCACCACCATAGCCGGACTCAGAAAAAGCCTGCAAGGTAAAACCCTGTTCTGCGGTGATTTTAATGAGGATACAGCGGCACAAATCAAAAAAATGTTCAAAACCGGGGCCTTGCTGCCTTCAGCCGCCGCCCAGGTCCGCCGGGCGGCCTATCTGGCCGAACTGGGTCAGGCTCGTCTGACAGCCGGTTCTGCGGATAACCCCTCCACCCTTCAACCTCTTTATTTACGCCGCCCGCCTATTACAGAAAGAAAAAAGCCGTTTTAAGGAGGCCGTATGGAAAACTGGCCTAAAATAGATCTGGAACCCTTCGTAGACCAGGACCAGGATATGTGTTTTGTCTGCGGCAAGTCCAATCCCATCGGACTTAAAATGCAATTCAACTGGGATGAGAAAAACAGAACCGTCAGCGCCGATTTCATACCCGATGAGAAATTGCAGGGCTGGGCCGGACACGTCCACGGAGGAATTTCAGCCTGTATCATGGATGAAGCCATCGGCTGGGCCGCCATGTCAGCCGGCACCAATAATGTGACCGCCAGACTGCAGGTGCGCTATCGCCGGATGCTGCCCATCAACCGGAAATTCGTCGTCAGCGCCACTATCACCAAACTGACCTCGCGCTTGATAGAGACCGAGGCTAAAATCTGCGATGAAGCCGGCGAAGTCTACGCCGAAGCCACTTCCACCCAGTTTATCGTCAGCAAAAGAGAGGTTAAAAAATAAAATTATGGACAATTCCACCGGACAGGCGGTAATTTTCGATATGGACGGCGTTATCGCCGATACCGCACAGCCCCACTGCCGTTCCTGGCAATACGCTTTTTACAGGCAGGGCATCAAGTTCACCGATGTCGACTTTCCCAGGATATTCGGGAAAAGGAATGATACGATTATTCCCGAAATTATGGGCAAAGAGGTCAACCAGGTACTCATAGATACCATCTCCAGAGATAAAGAGGAACATTTCAGAAAGTCCATAGTCGAGGAACTGCGCACTTTCCCGGGTGTTATAGACCTGCTTGCCATGCTGAAAAGGCAGCAGATCAAGGCCGCAATAGGCTCTTCCGCGCCACTGGAAAACATTCAGATTATATTGAACGGTCTAAAAATCGCAGATTATTTCCAGGCCGTCGTTTATGGATTGGAGGTCAGCCAGGGCAAACCCAATCCGGCCATATTTCTAAAAGCAGCCGAAAAATTGCAGGTGGCAGCGGCTGATTGTATAGTAATCGAGGATGCAGTGGCCGGAGTCACCGCCGCCAAAAGGGCAGGTATGGCCTGTATCGCGGTGACCAACAGCCATCCCCGCGAATTTCTGGCTGAGGCCGATTTAGTCGTGGACTCGCTGGAAAAGGTCCGATTGGAAGACTTGAACCAGCTATTTGAAAACAATAAGCAGAAATAATTCCTGCCTGGCAGGAATCGAAAGGAGAAAGAATGGATAGGACCCTGATACTGGTAAAACCCGATGCGATGGAGAGAAACCTGGGCGGCGCTATTCTGGCGCGTCTGGAATCGGCCGGACTGAAAATTGTAGCCCTGCGCGCCCTGAAAGTGGATGAAGCACTGGCCCGCAAGCACTATGCCGTACACGTCGAAAAACCTTTTTTTAAAGATTTGCTGGCCTACATCACTTCATATCCCATCATCGCCGCTGTATTCGAAGGTCCGGATGCAGTAGCTGTAGCCCGTAAGACCATGGGCGCCACCGACCCCAAGAAAGCTGAAAAAGGTACCATCCGGGCTGATTTTGGACTGGACCTGCAGCGCAACTCAGTCCACGGCTCCGACTCAAATGAAAACGCCCGGATAGAAATCGATCTCTATTTTACCCAGAAGGATTTTATTAGCAGATAGATTTTTAGCTGATAGCTGTTAGACGGAGAGAGTCAGACCTATTGAACTGGTCTGACTCTCTTTGAATAATGATTCAGGGATTTGTGAATCTACGTCATTGCGGTGACGATAGGTTTAATATTTGGGTTATTTGAATTCGTTGCGAATTTTATTGAGTTATTGGTAGTATTGATATTTCTAAGGCACTCTCACTTTGGTAGGAGCTTTCTCCCAGAGTTTTTCAAGTTGATAATATTCCCTTTCCTCGGGACTGAAAATATGTACAATCACACTGCCGTAGTCCAGCAATATCCAGCCGGAATCCGCAGTACCTTCTTCATGCGAGGGCAGTATATCGTCCCCTTTCAGGGTTTCCGAGACTGCGTCAACAATGGCTTTGATCTGTCTCCGGCTTTCTCCGGAACAAATTACGAAATAATCGGCAAAACTGCAGACTTCCCGGCAGTCCAGTAACAGGATATCGACAGCTTGTTTATCGCTGACAATATCCACCACCTTACGAGCTAAATCTAAAGACTCCAGCTAAACACCTCCGAACGTTATTATTCAATCTAATTATAACATACTCCCGAAATCGGAATAGAGCTGGCAATGCATTCAGCTTTTGCTTCTTATTGCCCGGCTTGCTATCATAAAGGCAAATCGATATGTCGGAGAAAAAACCATGTTGTCTGACGCAGAACTGCAGCGTTATCAACGCCAGATCATGATTCCGGGACTGGGAGAAAAAGGCCAGGAGTTGCTGAGAAGCAGCCGGGTTTTTCTGGCCGGCTCAGGCGGCCTGGGTTCGCCCGCGGCCCTGTACCTGGCCGCGGCCGGGATCGGCAAGATCAAAATCGTGGATTCAGATACCGTTGAAATGAGCAACCTGAACCGCCAGGTACTGCACTGGACACCGGATATCAATAAAAAGAAGGTGGAATCAGCCGGAGAAAAATTGCGGCAATTGAATCCCCTTATTGAGATTGAAGTTGTCAATTGCCGGATGACCGAGGAGAACCTGTCTTCCCTGGTAGCAGGCTCTCAGATAATTGTGGATGCCGTGGATAATCTTCAGACCCGCTATCTGCTAAATCGGGTGGCTGTATCAGCCGGAATAGCCCTGGTACACGGTGCTGTGGCCGGATTCGAAGGACGGGTTATGACAGTTGTCCCGGGAGAGAGCGCCTGCCTGAGATGTTTATACCGGGGCATTGAAATCAACCGGAAAACTCCGGTTATCGGTGCTACACCGGGTGTAGTAGCCTGTTTGCAAGTGACTGAAGTCATCAAGTATTTGTGCGGTCTGGGCAGGCTCCTTACCAACCGCTTCCTGATCTATGACGGTCTGAACATGAGCTTTGCTGAAATCCAGGTAGAAAGAGACCCCGCCTGCCCGGCTTGCGGGGCGGAACAGTCTTAGCTGATATATAGATATTTAGAGTATTAGACCTGGTATTTGGAAGAGGTGACGAAGCATCCGGTGATGGAGGAAACTGGCAACTTACCTTTTCACCATCCTGTTTACTAAAGACGGTTCCTTTCCCTTATTGAGTTATTGGTAATATTTGTATTATTGGTAGTATTCAATCCTACTTCTCTCGAAACTCATAGCTGATAACTATCTTCGCCGAAACATCATATATTCCCTTTATTTGCCAAAAAAAAAACTGGGTGATAGAATTTTAACGAAGACTGCTGCAGGGCTCAACTACGGCCGGTGAAGTGTTCCTTCCGACCGGTCGTTCTATTTGCGCCGGAAGCCGCCTTGTAAATTTGAATTCAATAATGACCGCTTGAGGCGTTATTGGTATAAAAAATACGAAGGATGGTGTACATGGCAAGACAAGAATTTGTCAAAGACGACTACTTCAAAATTGATGTAGAATGCCATTTAAGCGGCGAGGCGAATAAAAAATACTTCAATTATTTTCCAGAATATAGAAAGTGGGTCTACGGCACGGCGGAAACCGCTCGTGCTTTCAACGCCGTCCCCCATCACGTTACCAAAGACTGGAAAGAACCCCCTGTAACCAAAGCGGAAAAATCAGATATTCCTGAAGAAGATCAGTTGATAATTTACCTGGACCGCTACGGCGTAGACATGGCCTGCATTCTCCCCGAATCCATGATGGAGACCACCGGTTATTCCACCAAATGGTCAACCAACGGACAACTGTTGCTGGCCGCCGAAAAGTATCCGGACAGACTAATCGTCCAACCCAATTTGGGCCCCTTTATCAAAAGAGGCATGAAAGACGTCCTCTGGGAACTCGATTACCTTGCCCAGGAAAGAGGCTGCAAGTTATTCAAATTCTATCCTCCGGAAGATACTTATATCAATGATGAGAGGATCTGGCCTTTCTACAAAAGATGCGAAGAACTGGGCGTAACGGTTTCGATCCACACCGGCTGGAGCTGGTGTCCTCCGGGCAAAGCCAAATACTGCTTGCCGGTATTGCTGGATGACGTGGTAAATGACTTCTACGATCTGAATATCATCGCTTTCCATGCCGGCTGGCCGCATTGTCACGACCTGAATATGGTCGCCCTATCTCACCCGAAGGTATATATCAGTTTAAGCTTGATCATGCCCTGGTATAAAGCGGCACCCAGACGGTTGGCTGAAATCATCGGTGAGGCGATCCAGTTCGCCGGTCCTGATCGCATTGTTTGGGGTACTGATTTTTACGGTCCCGGCGGGCTGTTCAGAGAAGCAACCATCGGCCTGAGAACCTTCGAGATGCCGGAAGACCTCCAAAAAGGTTACGGTTTTGCTCCTGTGACTGAAGAAGTCAAGAGAAAGATCTTCGGCGAAAACCTGGCCAAACTGCTGGGAGTCGATAGCTCTAAAAGACGAGTCACTCTGTAGCCTTTAAGAGTCAGGAATGAGTAAGCTGCCGTTGGCCGGAACTATACGCACGCTTAACAGGGCAGACCCTTGACTGAAATTGTGAACTTAGCAAATCTTCTCTCTTTTTAAGAGGGAATTTAGGGAGATTGGCTCCCATCCAAAATAAATTAAATAAAAAGCAGGATAAAATTAAGGAGGTTTTTGAATCAGCATGGAATTTAAGTATTTGTTTGAACCCATCATGCTAGGCAAGCTCGAGATTAAAAACAGAATCGGCGCTTGCTGCACCACCACCGGTGGAGCAGACATCAAGGGCTACATGACCGAGCAGTGCTATGCAGCCTATGCCTACAGGTCAATCGGCGGAGCAGGTTTCGTCACTATTGAATGTACCTTCGCCACCGACTGGGGCGCAGAGAGCACTTCATTCGGTAATCCCCGCATCAGCAACCGTTCATATTATCAGGGCTTGAACGAAATAGTTGATGCCATGCATGCCAAAGGCGCCAAAGCCTTCATCCAGATTACCCCCGGTTTCGGACGCCAGGGTTCCGGTAAACTGTCCGGTAAAACCCCTCCGGCTCCATCAGCCATCCCGTCCGAACGTCCCCAGGATTTCGAAGACAGAATCATGCCCCGCGGTTGGGAAACCAAGGCCGCCACACAGGGCGACACGACCGTACCCCGTGTCCTGACTGTTGAAGAGATTAAATATATGGAACAGACTTTTGTAGACGCCGTCGCCGCCGCCAGAATCGTCGGTTTCGACGCAGTCGAATTCCATTCTCCTCACGGCTATCTGATTCATCAGTTCTTATCTCCTCGTTCCAACCAGAGAAATGATCTCTACGGCGGCACTTTCGAGAACAGAATCCGCTTCCTGAAGAACCTTCTGGTGGGAGCCCGCCGCAGAGTCGGCAAAGATTATCCCCTGGGCATCCGCCTCTCCGGTGACGAGCACATGCCTTACGGTATCCATGAGGACGAATTGATGAAAGTCGCTCAGGAAATGCAGGGTTACGGCGCAGATTACTGCCATATGTCCGATGGTTCCTATGAAGCCAGAAAACAATTCTTCCCCCAGGATCCCACCTGCATGATTTCTCATGCAGTTAAATTCAAACAGAATTTGAAAATCCCGGTCATCTGCCCTTCGATACATGATCCCTATCTGGCTGAGCAGCTGATTAAAGACAAAAAAATCGATATGATTTCCCTGGGCCGCCAGCTCATCGCCGATCCTTATTGGCCTCAAAAAGTTCAGGAAGGCCGTGTCGATGAGATTAACAGATGTCTGCGCTGCAACGTCTGCCTGGGTAGATTCAACCGCGGCATGACCGTGAAATGCGTCATCAATCCCAATATCTCCCGCGAAAGATATATGCCCGAACTGCAAAGACAGGTCATCCATTCTTTGACTCCTCCGTGCGAAGCTGCCTGCCCCGCCGGACTCGAAATCAACAACTACGTCCTGATGGCTTCCCGCGGCCTGTTCGCCGATGCCATGCGATATATCCGCGCCAAGGTTCCGTTCCCAGGAACAGTCGGTCGCGTTTGTCCTCATCCCTGCGAAACTGAATGCAACCGCGGCAAGATTGATGAGCCTATCGCCATCAACGCCATTAAGAGATTTACCGCTGACTGGGTCCAGAAGAACGGCGGCGATTATCTGACCTTCGTCGAACCCGCCACCATCACCAAGAAAGAGAAAATCGCTGTGGTCGGTTCCGGTCCTGCCGGTCTGACTGCTGCTTATGACCTGGTCCGCATGGGTTATCCCGTAACCGTGTTAGAATCCGCCCCCGAAGCCGGTGGTATGATGAGATACGGCATCCCGGATCATCGTCTGCCCAAGTCTGTTTTGAAATATGAAATCGATGTCATCAAGAAAGTCGGTGTTCAGATTAAGACCGGCGCTGCTGTAGCTGATGTCGAGTCCTTAAAGAAAGACGGTTATAAAGCTGTCGTGCTGGCCGTAGGTGCTCAGGCTGCCGTTAAACTGGATGGTACCGGTTCTGATTTGAACGGTGTCTTCGATGGCATGAGCCTGTTGAAAGACCTCAATTCCGGCAAGAAACCCAAGGTCGGCAATAATGTCCTGGTCATCGGCGGCGGTAATGTTGCAGTCGACTGCGCCCGCACCGCTTTGAGATTAGGCGCTAAAGATGTCACCCTTGTCTATCGTCGGACCAAAGCCGAGATGCCCGCCATCGCCGCTGAAGTTAAAGAAGCCGTAGATGAAGGCGTTAAGATTGTCGACAGCTGGGGTCCCAAGAGCCTGTCCGGTAAAGCCGGCAAAGTGACTGCCGCAGTCTTCCAGAAATACACCGGCACCAAGAAAGGTGTTCCCACCTTCGATGCCTCCACTACCAAGACCATTGATTGCGATACCGTTATACTGGCCATCGGTCAGAGTGTTGACCTGTCTCTGGTTTCCAAGAAGTCCGCTATCAAGTGCGACAAGGGCTTAATTGTAGCTGATGCCACTGGCGCCACCGCCGATGCCGCAGTCTATGCTGCCGGCGATGCCGTTACCGGACCCGCTACCGTCATCCAGGCTATCGCCGCCGGCCATAAGGTCGCCAAGGCTATAGCTGCTTCATTCGGAACCGTAATTCCTGAGAAGTATCATAACGATGAACTGGCCAATCTCAATAATCCGACCTTCCAGTTCCATCTGAGAGAGGTCACCAAAGAAGCTCGTGTGGCCGAAACCGTTCTGGATGCTAAAGACAGAGCTAACAGCTTCAAGGAAGTCAACAGCGGTTTCTCCGATAAGGCCGCCTGCATCAAGGAAGCTCGCAGATGCATCACCTGCCGCTGCTCTTCCATGGGTTACTAGAGTTTTTTACCGGTTTGTTAACGCCTGTGGGGTAAGTACTTACCCCACAGGCTCAAAATTGAAAAGAAGTAGTTACTGCGGAAATCCGCAATATGATTCAGGAGAAAGTCAATGAGTTGGGAAGAGGAATTTAAAAAGAGAATAGTCACTCCTGAAGAGGCCATCAGCCGGGTTAAAAGTGGTGATAGAGTCTGCTTTGTACAGGGCAACGAACCCCAGGCTTTGGGTCTGGCTCTGGCTGCCAGATTTGGCGATTTGGAAAATGTTACCATATCAGTACGCACCCCCGGTAAGGACTTTGGCTGGTATGATCCAGGCTGGGAAGCGTCCTTCCTGGTCGAAATCGGATTCCCTCTGCCTATAGTCCGCCAGATGATCGCAGAGAAACGTTGCGATATTGAAATTGGCTCTTCAGGTTTTGACTATCACGGCGAAAGCGCCCGGCAGGCTGATTTTGTGCTTTTGGAATTATCTCCGCCTGACGCCCACGGTTATTGCAGTTTCGGTGCATCCTGCTGGACCAAGCTTTCCGAGCTTAGAGGCGCCAAGTTCGTTATCGCCGAGATCAACAAGAATCTGATTCGTACCTACGGCGCCAATCACGTGCATGTTTCCGAGATAGACCTTTTCGTGGAGCATACCCCGTCCGGTAAAGCCGCCCCCGGCAGTACAGACTTGCTGGGCCGCAAAAATGTCGAAGCCGGACCGGTCGAAAAAGCCATCTCCGAGTTCGTCAGCACTTTTATCAACGACGGTGATACTATTCAGATAGGCGTAGGCTCAGCCAGCGAATGGTGCGCCCGGCTGGATACCTTCAAAGGCCGCAACGATCTGGGCTGGCATTCCGAGGCCACCCCTAAAGGCGTCATCAAAATGATGCGTGAAGGCCAGATTACCGGCAAATACAAGACACTGAATAAAGACAAACATATCTGCACAGCCTGCGGCGGCGGCACCCTGGAAGATATGCAGTGGGTAACGATGAACCCCAGCTTTGAACTGCATCCCGCTGAATATGTTCTGGATGTCCGGGTTATCGCTCAACATGATAATATGAAAGCCATCAACGCAGCTGTAGCTATCGACTTGACCGGTCAGATTGGCGCTGAGTCAATCGGTCCCCGCGTTTTGAGCGGCGCCGGCGGTCAGACCACCTTCGCCATGGGTGCCGGACTTGCCAAGGGCGGACGCAGTATTACAGTGCTACCCTCCACCGCTTCCGGCGGTAAGGTTTCCCGGATTGTGCCTTTACTGGAGACCGGCACTATAGTCACCGTACCGCGTATCGCTTCGGATACCATTATAACCGAATACGGTGTCGCCAAATTGAAGGGATTGACCGTCAGACAAAGAGCTATGGCTCTGATCGATATTGCTCATCCCGACCATAGAGCTGAGCTTAAAAAGAAAGCCATGGAACTCTACTGGCCGTAAGAGTAAATACCCCATAATCTTGAATGGGCTGCTTATAGGAGAAAAGATATTATGAATGAAAAATTTGCTAATCATCCTCGGTTACAAACAGTAGGTGATAAAGGTGAAGTTAAATTACCGGAAAATGAAAGAGTAACCGAAGAATTAAAAGAAAAAAGACGAAAACGAGAAAATATTCCATTTTATCAGCCTAGCGTTCATTATAATGCTCAGGCATCAAAAGATGGAATTAAACATTTTGTACATGGCATTGGTGATACGAACCCGCTTTTTACTGATGAGGAATATGCCAAAAAATCCAAATACGCCAATATTATCGCCCCCGGCACTTACCTTTATACCGTGCAATGGGACATTCTGGCAGGCATAATGGCGGGTATCCATGGCTGGTATGTTGGTGGTGATTGGGAATGGTATAGACCCATCTATGCCGGTGATGAATACAAGTGCGTTAGTATTATCCGCGAAATGGTGGAAAAAAAGGGCAGAAAGACCGGTGGAGGGTCGACATATTTCAGTTATGGGGAAAAAATCTACGTAAATCAAAGAAATGAAATCGTCGGCAAAGAACGCCTGCATACTGCTATGGCTGAAAGAAGCGCGGCAGGGGAAGCCAAAAAAGACGCTGGTATTCCCAAACCTGTTTATACCAGAGAGGAATGGGAAAAATTCCTCGAGATGTATGAAAATGAAGAAGTCAGAGGCAGTAATCCCAGATACTGGGAAGATGTACAGATTGGCGATAAACTTGGGCCTATGATCAAGGGACCTTTAACTGTCAGAGACATGTTAGGCTGGATCATGGGAGCTGGATCACCCTTCTTTAGATCTCACAAAATAGAATATGATTATGAAGGCAGACATCCCAAAGTTCTGGAATATGTAAAAGAACTGGGTGAAGCCGATGTTCCTGAGCTGGTTCATATCTTCGATGAATATGCCAAGACAATCGGTATTGAAAGAGCTTATGACTATGGTAGTCAAAGAATGACCTGGTACGGCCAGCTTTTCACTAACTGGATGGGCGACGACGGCTTCTTATATAAACTCAGCGGAGATTTGAGAGCCTTCAATCTGGTAGGTGATGTAACTTTCATTGAAGGAAAGGTCGTCAATAAATACATGCAGGGCGATAGCTGCTGCGTAGACATCGAAGCCTGGGCAACGAACCAGAGAGGTGAAAAATCAATACCTCCTCATATGAATACCGTAATTCTTCCTTCCAGAGAGAAAGGCCCGGTAGTTTATCCTAATCCGTCCCCCGCAATCGTTCTGGAGGCAGCGCAAGCGAAGCCTTTGGACCAGCTTATCAAAGAAGGTAAGCTTTAGTACATCGCGAAAACGGATGTTTAGCGCCAGTTTAAAAAATATTGGACCTAACTGGAGCCTTAATTCAACAATGGATGAAAAACATAGTCAGATCTGATTATGTTTTTCATCCAATTGTTATTTTATAATGAGATCACGAACTAATATTTTCCGGAGGTGAGTTATACAGGAATCCTTTTAAATGGCCTAAAAGGGATCCCACATATTAAAAGCAACCTAATACTCTCTAAAGCAATGACCTTCTCCCGTTATTAGCAACAACTTCCCTTAGAGTCCGGCCGTTAATTTAGCATACTCCCGGGTGTTCTGTTTTTCATTGCTCATCCCGACCATAGGGCTGAGATTAAAACGAAGCCAGGGAGTTTTACTGGCCGTAAACAGCAGCCTACTAATTCGGCAGGCTGAAAGATAATAAGCAAGTGAATACTAATTAGGAAGGAGAAATAATCATGGCTATTGAAAAAACCACCGAACAACAGGTAATGTACAAAGAGATGCTCGAAGCACCCCAATTTACCACCATCACCTACGAGCATGACCAGACCTACCCCAAGGTTGTTTACATCACCTTGAACCGTCCCGAGAAGAACAATGCTATCTCAATCGGGCCCGACTGCATGACCGGCGAACTCATCCAGGCCTTCAACCGCGCTAATCATGATGATGATTGCAACGTAGTGGTTATCCGCGGCGCCGGCAAGAATTTCTGCGCCGGTTTCGACCTGTCCATGGTTTACAGAGTTTACGGCGGTACCCCCACCAACAAACCTTCCCAGAGAATCAGACTGCAGGTAGACCAGGACCAGCTTTACGGTTTCCCCCAGGCTATCCTGAACTGCAACAAAGTCCTGATCTGCCAGATTCACGGCTGGGCTATCGAAGCCGGCCTTTATATCGCTAAATGCTGCGACATCGTCGTCGCTGCCGACAATGCCAAATTTTCACAGCGCGGCCAGCGTCTGGCCTTCGGTGGTCTGCCGACCCTGCCTCTGGAACTGGTCATGGGCCACACCAAGAAAATCAACGAACTCATCATTACCGGTAGAACTATCTCCGGTAAAGAAGCTGAAGAAGTCGGTTACTGCACCAAAGCCGTTCCCGAAGCTATGCTGGCTGACGAAGTCCGTCACCTGGCCGGCGCCATCGCCGTCCTGCCCAGAGATGTGGTCGTGATGGGTAGAGTTGCCCGCCGCCATATGCTCGATAGACTCGGCCTGACCTGCTTGAAAGAGGTCATCACTTACCACACACTGTCAGTCAATCTAAAATACACTCAGGACGAGAGAGACCTCATCTTCATCAAAGACCGCGAAGGTATGGGCGAGAGAGAAGCCTTCCACAAGCTGCATGAGAAATATGATGAAGCGCTGGAGAAGACCACCTACTTCAAAAACTACAATCCCGGCAAATAAATCCGGTTTCGCTTTATTTTTAAATCAAAAGGGACAGGGTATCCTGCCCCTTTTATTTTCCGGCCCGATTGGACCTTTATCTCCAAACGCATTATTGACACTCTTCGGCTTTTGCTTTTGAATTTATAATGTTGCTATTATTGACTAAAGTTCGATTGAATACCGCTAAGTTTATCAGGAGGATAAATTATGGATAGAGTTAAAGGAAAAACGGCCGTAGTTACGGGAGGAGCCTCGGGCATAGGTGCAGCCTGCGCCAGGTTGCTGGCGGCAGAAGGGGCCAGGGTCGCCATCACCGATATCGATGACAAGCATGGCAAACACGTGATTGAAGAGATAACCGGCAAGGGTGGCACCGCTATTTATTACCATCTGGATGTCACCAGCGAAAAAGATATAGCAACC
>DAOUFH010000238.1:0-2444 GCA_034429955.1 Dehalococcoidales bacterium | reverse complement strand
ATCACCACCAGCCAGACCGTCACGACCGCCAGCTCATTCAAAGCCCCATAACAATCCCCGGTCAAACCGCGCAAAAGATTTTTCAGATACAATGCCGCCAGGGTGCACAGAATCAAAGCCCCGGCCAGGGCCGACAGACCCACCGCCCCCAGCAGTCCCAGAGTGATAACCAGCATTATGATTGTAGCCGGTATGAACTGCCTCCGGCTGACTCCATCCTTGAAAGCCTTGCCCAATCCCTCCGGGCGGGCATACGGGAAAGCGAAGATGGCATAGGCCATCATCCAGCGGGAAATCACAGGGGCGGCTATCAGCGCCAGCCACTTGATATCCGCCGGCAGATGATTAAGGAAAACATACTGCATCAGCAGTATGATAATCAGGCCGATAGCTCCGAATCCGCCGATGCGGCTGTCCCGCATAATTTCCAGCCGCCTTTCCACCGTACGGTGTCCGGCCGCGCCGTCCAGGGTATCGGCCAGTCCGTCCAGATGCAGCCCGCCGTGACAGAAAGCCAGCAGAGCCACTAATAAAACATTGACCACTCCTGTCGGTAAAATCCGGCTGAGCAGAAAGTTAACTGCGGCCAGGACCAGCCCTATCACCAGGCCCACCACCGGGAAAAAGACCACAGACTGCGCCATCTGCGCTGCACTGAAACCGCGCCGGACAGGCAAAACTGTTAAAAACTGAAAGGCTGCCAGAATGCTTCCCATTTAGCTAAAAGCCATAAACCTCTTTTTTTATCAGAAGACCACTCTCCGGTTTTAATTCTACTAAAAGCCGGGTATGGATAGCCAGTCGCTATTTTATTCCTTATTCGATACTCCCGCCTCGGCGAAGGTAGCCATTTCCGCCAGAATCCGGCAGGCGGCCTCGGCCAGATACATACCGATAGCTCCGCCGGTGCCTTCACCCAGACGCAGATTCAAATTTATCAGGGGCTCCAGTCCCAGATACTCCAGCAAAAGGCGATGTCCGGGTTCGACCGACATATGACCGGCAATCATATAATCTTTAGATTGCGGGCACAATCCGGCTGCAATCAGAGCCGCCGCGCCGGAGATATAACCGTCGATCATTACCGCTACCCGCCGGGCAGCCGCTCCCAGAATAACCCCGGCCAGGCCGCCGATCTCCAGACCTCCCACTTTGGACAGCACGTCCAGGGCATCGCCGGCAGCAGGCTTATTCAATTTGAGGGACTGCTCGATGACATCGACTTTACGCTGCAAGCCCTTGTCGTCCAGTCCGGTACCCCGTCCGGTGACTACCGCCACAGGCTGGCCGGTCATCACCGCGCAGATGGCCGCACTGGGAGTGGTATTACCTATACCCATCTCACCCGTACCCACGATGTCCAGACCTTTCCTGTATTCAGCTTCTACCAGCTCAATGCCGGTCTCGAGCGCTTTCAGGGCTTCCTCCCGGCTCATTGCCGGGCCCCTCAGCAGGCTTTTGGTACCCTCCGCAATCTTACGATGCTCGATGTTGGGCAGGGCTGAGGTATCGCCTTTGACACCGATGTCCACCGCTATTACGCGGGCGCCGATCTGTTTGGAGAGCACATCGATGGCAGCTCCGCCGGCGGCGATATTGGCCAGCATCTGAAAAGTCACTTCCTGCGGATAAGCGCTGGTGCCGTCTGCAGCCACACCGTGGTCAGCCGCCATTACAATAAAGGCCTTACGGTTGACCTGCGGGTTGGCGACTCCCTGGATACCTGCCAGTTGAATCGACAGGTCTTCCAGCCGGCCCATCGCTCCGGTAGGCTTGGTTAAATTGTCCTGACGAATTCTGGCAGCCTCCATGGCTTTTTTATCCAGCGGTTTTATCGCGGCGATAGTGTCAGTTAAAAGACTCATTTTCTCTTCCTTTTTAATTTTTATTGATAGAAGGCTGGTGATAGTTGGCGGTCAAAAGCACCACCGGCAACTGGTTTTCCGGATGCGGATAAACCGTGCTTCCGGCACCGTAGACCTCTTTGATGTTATCCGAGGTAATCACCTGCTGCGCAACGCCCTGAGCATACAGGCGCCCCTTCTTGAGCAGGATCAATCGATCGCAGTATTGAGCGGCCATATTCAAATCATGCAGGGCGATCAGCACTGCCAGTTTTCTTTCGTGACAGAGGCCCTTCATCAAATTCAATACTTCAATCTGGTGAGCGATATCCAGATTGGCGGTAGGTTCATCCAGCAAGATAGCCTGAGGCTGCTGTGCCAGCACCCGGGCAATGGTAACACGCTGTTTTTCACCGCCGGACAGCTCCCCTATTTTGCGGTCCGCCAGTTCAGCCACACCGGTCTGTTCCATGGCTTGCCGGGCTATTGCAAAATCATGCGTGCTCTCACTGCGCAGCCAGCCCAGATGGGGATTGCGGCCCAGCAAGACCACCTCCATCACGGTAAAAGTCTCGGGCAGGTTGGGATTCTGGGGCACCA
>DAOUFH010000237.1:0-2276 GCA_034429955.1 Dehalococcoidales bacterium | reverse complement strand
GACAGCCCCATTTCCGCCCCTATCGCTTTGGCCAGTTCGGCCACCCGCCTCTGGTGGCCCGCAGTATAAGGGTCGCGGGACTCGACCACAGCCGAGATCGCGTAAATCACACCGTCCATGGTCTTTTGCAGCTCGCTGTTGGCCTTCAGCATATTTTCAAAACGGCTGGCCTGGTCAATCCGCAGAGCGATTTCAGATGAAACGGAATTGAGAAGCTGTTTCTCCTCATTGGAATAAGGCTCGTGAGAGAGCTTACGCCCCAGCAGCAATATGCCTACCAGGGTATTTTCCTTTTTGAACGGTAAAATAAGCTCGATATTATTCTCCGCCAGTGCTTTGCGCTCTTTATCGACCAGGTTACTCAGGGCCGGATTGATATCCATATCATAGCTATCGATGACATGGTCCTGGTATTTCAAAGCGATAGCCAGCGGAGAACTGAGGGCAAAAGTGATGTCGGAGCCCTTCTTTTGACCGCTGAAGGCCCGCAGGCTGTACTCGCGGGTAACTGCAGACGGCAGAAGCAGATGGACCCCGTAGCTCTGCATACCCTGGGCCACAGTAGTCACCAGAGTATCGGCGAGTTGACCGATATCCAGATCGGCATCCGGTTCGTGCGCAAAGCGCTTGAGAGCCTGCAAATAGTCATATCTCTTACGGAAGAACCAGCGGTCGACCAGCCTTTGCAACTTTAGCAAAAGCGGCTGAAGAATAGCGGCAATAATAAAGACACAGGTGATGGTCAGTGTCAGAGAAAGCGGGCTGAAGACGCTTTGAAAAAGGGTATTGGCAATCAAAATCAGACTGCCGAAGATACCGAATATCAGAATACTGACCAGAGAGTAAGTAGCGCCGGTACGCAGCACCACCCTGATTTCCATTAAACCGTAGCGCAGCATGGCGACCGTGGTCAGCAGACAGAAGATGATATTGCCGATGATGCCGAGCGGATAAAGCGAGATGCCCAGGGCCGGTAAATAGTCCGTTGTTCCGCCGATAAACAGGGCAATGATCCCGATGCTGATATACTGCAATCTGACGCGCTCGTCGGTGCTGCGGGTTCGCCGGGCACTTTTGACCAAGATCAACAGACTCATAAATATCGGTGCATAGACGCACAATACATAGAACGGAAAGAGCGGTCCTATAATAGGCGCTTTACCATACCACATGACCTGCATACCCTCGAACACCAGACCGAGGGGAATACAGGCCATCGCCACAATATAGGCTGTGATAATAGGCAAGACCGTCCTTTTCCGCGGATGAGTGCCGGTCAGAGAGATTATAAAGCCGTAGAATGAAACTGCCGAACTGAGAATCGCCGCAAAGACAAAATTCTCCCAGAAGGCGGCCGTCTCCAGGTCGTCAGCAAAGCGCATTAAAAATATGAAAATGCCCCAGAGGGCCATAAAACCCAGATATAAAACAAAGGCCTTTCTGGCGACATGCTGGCGCCCCAGCGTCAGCAGTACAACCAGCAGAGCCAGACAAAAAAACACTTCTACTAAAGGCAAGGCCAAATATACGGTCAAAACCTTCTCCTATATAACCGGTACGGCTTAAGCATGCACCGGCTGGGCAACCTTTCGGCCTGTTAATTCCACGATTTCCTCCTCGGCCGCATTCATACGGCGAGGCTTCTGCTGGGCCATTTCCAGCCCGGCCTGATGCCGGGCACGGGCGAAAGCGTTAAAACTGCCCGGCTTTAAAAGAGTCAGCTGCAAAGGATGAATATCCATCATGGCATTCAGGTCGCGATAGCCGGGGTCGATATCAACAATCCGGGTATTCAGCTCTTTGGCCAGGTTCTCCGGGGAACTATCCCCGCTGACTTCCATATAAATATGCAGGGCCGGTTTGCCGTCGATAGTCTCTTTGCGAGCCACCCAGTCCTCACAGTGCACCCGGCTGCCGGCGATAGCCTGGCTTATCGAGCGCTCACAAACCCGGGTGAAACCGGCTATATCAATCAAATCATCCGCCCGCGACTCGAAGACCATCTGGGGCAGAGCGATAGCGGCCTTTTTATCCTCAACATCCAGTATCCGGATTAGATGACCCAGCCTGTAGCGCAGGAAAGGTCCTCCGTGATAGCTGGTGATAACCATCTCATAACGCTTGCCGGGCACCACCTCGGACAGCAAGACCGTGCGGGGTTCATAATAGCAATCGGCGCAGGAGCGGGCCCATTCATCTTCGGGAATAAATTCATAGAAATTGGAGTTGGGGATAAAGGTCATGCCCCGCCGTTCCCAGCTCTGCAGGGCCATAAT
>DAOUFH010000236.1:0-22478 GCA_034429955.1 Dehalococcoidales bacterium | reverse complement strand
GACAGCCCGGTCTAGCATCAACCAGTCCCATCCCACCACGGCAAACATGTCGTTCTGGGAAGTATTCCAGCGAGGAAGCGGAATAGCAGATAAAATATCAAAAGCTGCTTTTCTGCTTTCCTCAGGCAAAGCCATCAGCTTATCAAAGCTGTTCAGGTCTGAGATACCGTAAAGCGCCTTCAAATCAACTGGATTGGAGTACCAGATATCATATTGCTTCAGGAAAGATCCGGGTATCCAGGGCAGCATCAATTCAAAATCGGTTGGCTGCCTGGTTATGCTGGGTGAAGACGATTTGGTTTCTTGCGTCGGCGTACAAGAAAGCAGGGGAATAATGATTAAGGACATCAATCCGAGTAGATAGTGCTTTTTAATTCTTATATCGGCGATCCTCATTTGGCCTGCACTCCTTTCTCAAATTTTTTTAGCTTAACTGTCCCAGGATGAAATATTCATTAAAAGGTGATTAAACTGGTATTAAAAACAGGACAACTTACAATTAGACGATGAATAAGAATAAGTTTGCGGCTAAAGCAAACTTTAAATACCTCTTTCATCGGATGAAACGGATTCCCGGCCTGTTTTAGTCAGTTACCAGGGATTTAAGAAATGTCCCATATTAACACTGTTGGACTGCAACATGAGGTTCCTCTTTTCCTAATTTATCACACGTAGATTAAAACAGCATTAAACCGTGGTATACTGATTATTTTCATGTTTTATTAATTTTATTATGCTAGACTAGGATATATGAGAATACTGGTTATAGAGGATGAAGCCCATTTAGCGGAACTGCTTAAGCGCGGTCTCAGCGAGGAAGGTTATGCAGTGGATATCGCCCCCACGGGCGAAGAGGGCGAGGAGTATCTTGAGGCTATTCAATACGACCTCATCATCCTGGATGTCAGGCTTCCGGGAAAAGACGGCCTGGCTGTCTGTTCCGATTTACGCAAAAAAATGGTCAAAACACCGGTACTGATGCTAACTGCCCTGGATAAACTGAGTGATAAGGTCAAAGGACTGGATAGCGGGGCGGACGATTATCTGGTCAAGCCCTTTGCCTTTGCGGAGCTGTATGCCCGGATCCGGGCCTTGCTAAGAAGGGAAGAGGGGCTGGTACCGCCGCAAATCCAGATTGATGACCTTGTCCTGGATACTGCTGCAAGGCGGGCCACAAGGAATGGCAGGAATATCGACTTGACTGTTAAGGAATATGCCATCCTGGAGTATCTCATGCGGCATCCGGACATGGTGATTACCCGGATAATGCTGGAGCAGCATGTCTGGGACTTTGGTATGGATAGCTCTTCCAACCTGGTGGATGTCTATATCAGCCGGCTGCGGCGCAAGATCGATGGAGATGATGCGGTGAGCCTGATCCAGACGATAAAGGGTATAGGTTACCGCCTTTCGGCTCAATGATACGCCCTCTCAGCATAAAGTGGCGACTGGCCTTATGGTATCTGCTTATTATATTGCTGGTGTTGGGCTTTTTTAGTCTTATTTCTTATTTTCTGCTGGCCGGCAATATCCGCGAAATAGCTGAACAACCATCCAGGCTGGTCAGGGTAAAACCTGTCAGTCTAACATCTTCCGATACAATACCGGCAACTCCTTTGCCGGTATTCCCTCTGTCACTGGCCGTTTATAACATTAGCGGCGAATGGTTGGAGGAATTACAATCTCAACCGCAGAGCCTCATCCAGGTAAATTCTCCGGCAGGCTTAATTCAAATAGATCAGAAGCAATATATTACAGCAGAAATGACGGGAGAGCAGCGCGTGGAATTATTCCTGCTTGCTTCCGGAGAAGATGGCTTCGCTTATGAAATACTGGCGCTGATCAATCCGATTGCCGGAGTGACTGAAACACTCTCAACTGTACGGCACGTGCTCTTTTATGCTATCCCGATAACAGCGGTCTTAGCGGCTGGCCTGGGGTTATTCTTGATATGGCGCCTGCTTAAACCGATAAGCGCTATCAACAAAGCAGCCAGGTATATCAGCGAGCAGGACCTGAGCGCCAGAATCGATGTGGAAACGAATGATGAACTGGGGCAGTTGGGAACTACCCTTAACAATGCCTTCGAACGGCTTGAACGAGCTTTTGCCAGAGAACGCCGTTTTACCGCTGATGTTTCCCATGAACTGCGTACACCTATAGCTATAATCCAGGGAGAAACCTCCCTGGCTCTCACAAGAGAACGCAGCAACACAGATTACCGGAAATCGATGGAAGCGATATCCAGTGTAATAGAGCATATGTCTACTACCATTAATCGCCTGTTGTTACTCGCTAGAGCGGATGCCGGGGAAAGCCAGCTGGAAATGGAGCGGGTTGACCTGTCCGGCTTTTTATCTGACATATCCGCTGATATTGAAGCACTCTGTGAAAATAAAGCGCAGGTCTTCAGTCTGGCTATTATCCATAATGCCGTAATTACCGGAGACCGTACCCTTCTCAAAGAGCTGCTATTCAATCTGGTAGAGAATGCCGTCAAGCATACACCACCCGGCGGACGGATAACGATTATGCTCGATAAACCAGGCTATGAGGCTGTTATCGAGGTCAAAGACAGCGGGACCGGTATCGCGGCGGAACATCTCCTGCATATCTTCGAGCGATTTTATCACGTCGAAGACGGATGGTCTTCCAGCCGGGGATCAGGGCTGGGCCTGGCTATCTGCAAGACTATCGTCGAACAGCATAAGGGTATGATTGAAGTAGAAAGCCAGATAGGCAAGGGCAGTGTTTTCCGGATCAGTATCCCTGTCAGTGCCTGATATTCAGGCTGATACAACATACGACAGTCTGCCTTGTAATATGTCGGATTACTCTGGAAGGGAGCTCTATTTTAATAGTCCGGGGAGAAAATGTAATCACTGTTTTTAACTACCCGGCCTGTGGATAAAATACAATTTTTAGTTTTATAAAACTCGGTACGGCACCTATTTTATATATAATTAATATAGATTATTATTCGCAAGAGTCAGAAGATTAAACGGGCAATGACAAGTCCAGGAGGAAGAGAAAATGGCCGGAAAAGTTGAATTTTATTGCTGGATACGCTGCAATACCTGCCGGAAAGCGAAAGATTTTCTTGCGCAGAAGAAAATCGAATTCCAGGAGCGGGATTTTTTCAAGAATAAGTTCAGCCGGGAAGAGCTACTGGACCTGCTGCAGGGCAGACCTGCCGGAGAGATGTTTAATCCCCGCAGTCCCAGCGTTAAAAGTATGGGACTGTATCCGGCCAGGCTCACTGACGATAAGCTGGTTGATTTGATGCTGCAGGAACCCAGGTTAATCCGCCGTCCTGTAGTCCGTATCGATAATAAAGTTTATTTCGGAGCCGACAGTAAAACCCTGGCAAAGCTGCTGACCTGATAAATTGGTTGCTTAATGTTTAGAAAAATTTAAAAGAGGGGAATCCTTGTAACCTTAGGTTGCCGACCTCGGGATGAAGTAGGGAACTAGAAGATCCATCAGGAAGGCGGTATATTAGCCTCAACCGCTAAATCCGGCAAAGTCAAACGTGTGGTTTGAACGGAATGATTGAAGAATCAAGGGTACAAGCACTAAATAATAAAATCTTTAAAAAAGGGGAATACGTTCTCTACTGGATGCAGTCCTCGCAGCGGGCAGAACATAATCAGGCCCTGGAGTTTGCCATTGACCGGGCTAACCAGGCCAAACTGCCGGTCATAGTCTATTTTGCGCTTACGGATAACTTCCCGGAAGCCAACGCCAGACATTATTATTTTATGCTGGAAGGATTGAATGAGGTTAAAGACGCTCTGCACCGGAAAGGCCTCGGGATGGTGATCGAAAAAGGTTCGCCTGAGACAGGCGTTATTAAGTTCGCCGGGCGAGCCTCAATGGTGGTCTGTGACCGGGGCTACCTGAAAATACAAAAGAAATGGCGGGAAAATGTTGCTAAAAATATAGATTGTCCTCTGGTTCAAGTTGAAAGCGATGTTATTGTGCCCGTTGAGGTGGCATCCGGTAAAGAGGAATACTCCGCGGCCACTTTAAGACGTAAACTGCAAAACTTGATTCCGCGTTTTTCCGTCATTACCGATGAACAAGCCCCGGCGGTCGATTCTACCAGACTGGAGTATGAGAGCTACTCTGTATCTGATATTCCCAAAGCGATTTCAGGACTTAATATCGACCGTGCGGTCACACCTTCCTCCGTCTTTCAGGGAGGAGCAAAAGCAGCCGGAAAGCATCTCACTGATTTTATCAAGCATAAATTGGCTAGATACCGGGACTCCAAGAACGATCCGAACGAAGATGTCCTTTCACAATTGAGCCCTTACCTTCATTTCGGCCAGATATCGCCATTATATATAGCTTCCGAAGTAGCTCGACATGGCGGACCGGATAGCCTGGCTTTCATTGAAGAACTTGTTGTCAGGCGTGAGTTGAGTATGAATTTCGTCCATTATAACCGGCATTATGACTCATTCACAGGTCTACCCGTCTGGGCTCAAAAGACGCTGCTGGAACATCAGAATGATCACCGGCCTTATCTATATTCCCGGGAAAAGCTGGAAAAAGCACTTACGCATGATCCATACTGGAATGCCGCTCAGAGAGAGTTGATTAGCACCGGTAAAATGCATGGCTATATGCGCATGTACTGGGGGAAAAAGATACTGGAGTGGGCTGCGCTGCCCGAGGAGGCCTATCAGACCGCACTATACTTGAACAACAAATATGAACTGGATGGTAGAGACCCTAATGGATTTACAGGAGTGGCCTGGTGTTTTGGCAAACATGACCGTCCCTGGGCTCGGCGCCCGATATTCGGTAATATACGTTATATGAATGCAGAGGGTCTAAAGCGGAAGTTCGATGCGGATAAATATGCCGGAAAATTTTCTTCAGCAAAGACCTAAGGCCCACCAGAAACTAAACCCAAACACTAAACCGGTGCCTTAAGGCACCGGTTTGTAATAGATTGAACAGTTAAACCAGTGTAAGATTAACTGCCACAGAGCAGAATAATTTTATCGCTTATTTTTGCTCAATTTTCTTCTTAAGAGTTTCTCCAGTTCAGGGACCAGGAATCCGGCCGGGAGTCCGATTAAAACGAAGGGCCACCAGGAAGCAGGGAACGGTACAGTTTTAAATACGGTATTTAAAGCCGGTAAGTAAACTATCAGCAAATCGGCCACTATAGTAAAAATTATCCCGCCCATTAACCATTTATTGGACAGCGGATTAAGGGTAAATCCGGATTTGTGTACTGATCTGGCTGACATCACATAGCCCAGGTGTACCAGGACTACACTCATAAAAGCGGCGGTCTGGGCCTGATGGATCACGATATCATCGTTGGTAATGGAGTAATGCCCAAAAACCCAATACAGAGCAAAGGCCAGGCCAGCCATCACCACAGAGACCAGTCCGACTCTGGTGAAAAAAAGCTGGTTGGCCAGTTTGAACTTGGGGTCGCGAGGCGGATTTTCCAGCAAGCCTTTTTCCTTGGGTTCCATCATTAAAGGCATAGTTAGAAAGACTGAATCGAACAAATTGATCCATAGAATCTGAATGGGTGCCAGAGGGAGTCCGAGACTAAACAAGGGCACAAACGGAGCGAGTAACACGGCGGCCATGATCAAGAGCGCCTGGCCGCCGTTAGTAGGCAAGGTATACAAAATGGCTTTCTCCAGGTTATTCCAGGCATGCCGGCCTTCTTCCACCGCGGCCACGATGCTGGCAAAATTATCATCGGTTAAAATCATGGAAGAAGCCTCTTTGCTGACTTCTGTGCCGGTTATGCCCATGGCTACTCCGATATCCGCCGCTCTTAGAGCCGGGGCGTCATTTACTCCATCACCGGTCATAGCTACAATATGACCTCTTTGCTGGAGTTGACGGGCTATTCTAAGTTTATGCTCGGGAGCTACTCTGGCATAAACGGAAACAGTTTGAACGTGATCGTATAGCTCCTCATCGCTCATCTTGAATAATTCCTGTCCGGTGATAACTTTATCTGTCGGACTGTCGATTATTCCCAGTTGATAAGCGATGGCTCTGGCGGTTTTGGCATGGTCTCCGGTTATCATCACTGTACGGATGCCGGCTTTTTTACACTTCTTGATGGCATCTATGACCTCTTCACGAGGCGGATCGATCATACCCTGCAACCCTAAAAATACCAGATCGCTGGTATCTTTGGTTTCGATCATGACCTGTTGCAGCGGGACATTCTTAAAGGCTACCGCAATGACACGTAATCCCTGCGCTGCCATGTCTTCTACCTGGTTCAGTATCTGTGTAGTTGCCAGTGCCTGAATACCGTCGTCGGTTAATTGACTCTGGCACATCTTCAGAATCACTTCAGGCGAGCCTTTAAAATACAATATATTCGAGTTTTCACCTTTATTCAGGGTAGCCATGTACATGCGGTCGGATTCAAAGGGTATTTCGTCAATTCTCTCCGATTTTTGAGTTATCCCGGCTTTGGCGGCTGCTACTACCATGGCGCCTTCTGTGGGGTCTCCGATTATCTCGTATTTGCCTTCTTCGCTGGCCAGGCTGGCATTACTGCAAAAATAACCTGCTTTTAAACATTGAGATAATACGCTCGTCTCCAAAACAGAAACGGTTTGACCGTCAGTTGAAAACTCACCCGCAGGCTGATAACCGGTACCGCTGACTGCATATTCTTTAAATCCGGCATAGATATTGACTACCGTCATCTCGTTTTTGGTAAGCGTCCCGGTCTTGTCTGAGCAGATTACTGTTGTGCTGCCCAGCGTTTCAGCGGCCGGCAACAAACGGATCAAGGCGTTTCGCTTGGCCATCGTGGAAGCTGACAGCGCCAGTATTGAGGTCACCAGCATGGGTAACATCTCGGGCACTGCGGCCACGATAAGGGCGATCGTGGCCAAAAAGCTATAAGAGAAGCTGAAACCGACCAGGTATCCCAGCAACAAATTCAAACCACCCAGGATAAAGATACCGATCATTAAAGTTTTAGTAAACTGGGCGATTTTGCGTTGCAGCGGAGTAGCGACCTTGCGGGTACCCTTGACCAGTTTGGCAATTTTGCCGAACTCGGTGTTTTCTGCAGTACCTACCACTACACCCTTGCCCGAACCGCGGGTGACGAAGGTCCCGTTGAAAACCATGCAGATCTGGTCTCCGGGAGACAAATTGGATTTTGATATCGGCAGGGTGTTTTTCTCTACCGGTACGGATTCACCGGTCAGGGCCGCTTCATCTACAGCGATTTCCTTGGTAAAGAAAAGGCGCAAGTCTGCGGGAATCCGGTCACCGCTGTTCAAGACCACGATATCACCCGGTACCAGTTCGCGGGAGGGGATGATTTTTTGTTCGCCGTCCCGGACGACCAGACATTGCCTGACAATCATATGGCGTAAAGCTTCCAGGGCTGATTCGGTTTTACCCTCCTGGAAGAAACCCAGGATTACATTTAATATCACCACTCCCAGGATAACTATGGTATCCGGAAGCATATGCTCACCACGTAACGTCAGGATTCCGGTAATTAAAGCTGCGACGAGAAGTATATAGACCATGGGATTATTGAATTGACGTAACAAGCGCTTCAGCGCATTCGGCTTGGTTGTGGGTAACTCGTTAGGTCCGTATTTTTGCAAGCGTTCCTGAGCTTCAGCTGAGGTCAAGCCGGAACTATCAGCCTGCAGACTCTGGAATACCTCTTCTACCGGCAGCTGATACCACTTAATATTGTTTGACATAACTGATCCAACCTCTTAATTAATACATTTTTCACGATTTACGGTTGGGATATAATTTTGTCTTACATTTTGGCCTTTGAGAGAGAGTAAAGTAGAAAAGAATTAACTATCTTCATTAATTAAAGCATAACATATATATTTACGCGCTGACTACACGCTGCGTTTTTCAATCCGCAATTGCTATAGCAGCTTCTCTAAGACCGGCTACTTCGGCCTGCCTGCTGCTTTGTTCAAGCCGGCACCTTATTCCGTCGACGATATGTCAAGTGCTTTTGAAGTTACTACTTTAGTTAAAAACATTTTTAATAAATATTTAACCTTCTTATAAACTTCTCATAACATCGTCTTAAAGTGCTCCAACTATAATTAATCTTGGCGGGAACTGGCAGGCGTTGTATTTAAGCTGGATAAGGCGCAAATTAGACATCAATAAAAGGAGAAGACATATTGCATAATTTAAGATCTAAATGGTTACTCGGATTTTCAGCGGTCCTGGTGGTGATGATGCTCATCCTGGGAGCTTGTACCACTGAATTAACACCTACATCAAGCACTACGCCAACCACCGGGGTTACAACTACACCGGTATTGGCAAAAGCCCCTAAATATATATTTATGCTCATCGGTGACGGTATGAGTGCCGTACAGGTCAACGCTGCGCAGGTTCTTAACGGCAACAATACGAGCGGTGAGGTCTCAACCCATAATTTACTGTTCTCAACCTTTCCCGCCTGCGGTATGGCAACAACGCATGATTCCACCTCATTCTGCCCGGACTCTGCTTCAACCGCGACAGCCATGTCTACCGGTTATAAGACCCATAGCGGCGTAATCGGTCTGGCTGTAGATAAGACTACAGTTGTTACCAATATCGCGGAACTGCTTAAAGCCGAAGGTATGAAAATAGGTATCATATCCACCGTTACCATAAACCATGCTACTCCTGCCGCTTATTACGCGCATGTTCAAAGCCGCAACGATTACTACGGGATTGCCATGCAGATGGCTGAATCCGGTTTTGACTATTTCGCGGGCGGTCAAATCAGCCAGGCGACCGGCAGCAAAGGGGACCAGCCGGATGCTTATGGCATACTTGAATCAAAAGGGTACACTGTCGTACGGACTGTGGCTGAAATAGAGGCGCTTAACGCTTCTACCGGTAAATGTTACGCCGTCGCTCCCGATATACAGGACAGCGGCTCGATGACCTATGCTATCGATCAGGAAGAAGGCGACCTTTCTCTGGCCGATTTAGTAGCAACCGGCATTGAGGTGCTCGACAACGAAAAAGGTTTCTTTATCATGGCAGAGAGCGGCAAGATTGACTGGTCCTGCCATGCCAACGATGCCATGACGACCATCCAGGAAGTCATCGATTTTGAATCCACGGTTAAGGTAGCCTATGACTTTGCCCTCCAGCATCCGGATGAAACACTGGTTATAGTTACCGGCGACCATGAAACCGGCGGTATGACCATCGGGTATGCTTCTACAGGCTACAATACCGCGTTCAGTGTTATGAACAACCAGAAAATGTCCTATGTAGAGTTCGATAAAATAATCGACGACCTGCAAGCGGCCGATCCCAACCTGACTTTCGAGCAGGTTATGCCGGTCATCACCGCCCACTTTGGTTTAAAGCTGCCCTCCGGCAATGCTGAAGCAGATAAAGCCGACCCACTCGTCCTGACAGATTATGAGATTGAAAAACTTCAAAACGGCTTTGCCCAGTCCATGCTTCCCGGCAGCGACCGCGAGTCTACCCAGGAAAGCGCTCTGCTCTACGGTAGTTACGATCCTCTGTCAGTCTCAATAACCCACATCATAAATAATAAGGCCGGCCTTGGCTGGACTTCATATGCACACACCGGAGTCCCGGTTCCGGTATATGCCTACGGAACCGGCGCCGACCTTTTCAACGGCTATTACGACAATACGGATGTCTTCAAGAAGATCTGCGAAATTTGCGGTCTAAGTTAAACTGAAAAAATGAAAGTAAACAAGCCCTTTGACATAGAGGCGGAGGGCTTGTTTCTTTTGGCTGAAAACAGGGATTGTGAATGAAACTAAAATTTAAGAAGAAAGAACTGATATTCACACTATTATTTATTGCTGTGATAGTTGTACTGGCTTTGATCCCTACCGGTTTTGCCAGGCAGATATACGTCAACTCCGAGGGGGCAAGGGCCCGTGTGCTCGCCGTGGATAATGCAGGTATTTACGTCAACGGCATTATTCAGCAGGGGGACCAGGGCTGTACTATCGAGATACTAACCGGCGCCCATAAAGGGGAAGTGAGCGAGGCGATCAACATGCTGGTCGGGAAAATGGACGTCGACAAGATTTTCGAGCCGGGAGACGCGGCCTGGGTTATTATAGAAAACGATGCCGCAGGCAATATCGTCTTTGTAAACATGGTCGAACATTACCGGGTGGGCAAAGAACTATTGCTTATCGGATTATTTGCACTGCTCATAATCATCTTTTCCGGGTTTACCGGTGTCAGAACATTATTATCCTTTGCCTTTACGCTGCTGGCGATATGGAAATTGATCATACCGCTCATGCTCAAGGGTTATCCCCCGATTCTGGTAGCACTGGGGGTCGGCTGTACCATTATCATGTGCACGCTGATCATGGTGGCAGGTTTATCTAAAAAAGCCTTTGCGGCTATCGGCGGTGCGATTGCCTGTTCGCTGGTGACCTGCCTTTTATCGATAGTCTTCACCCGCTACTTCGGCATACACGGAGCGGTTTTACAATGGTCTGAATCGCTTTTATATTCCGGTTTTCAGGGCCTTGACCTGACTCAAGTTTATATGGCCGGGGTCTACCTGGCCTGTTCCGGAGCTATACTGGACCTGGCTATTGATATCTCCGCTGCTCTTGACGAACTGGTGGTGCACAAGCCGGGTATTACCCGGTCGGAATTGATCCGCTCCGGACTCACCATCGGTAAATCGGTGGTGGGCAGTCAGACCACAACGCTGCTGCTGGCTTATATGGGCAGCTATTTAACTATTATGATGGTCTATATGGCTCAAGCTACTCCGCTCATGAGTATTTTTAATTCAAAAGTAATTGCAGCAGAGATACTGCTGACGTTTGTCGGCTGTATCGGCCTGGTGCTGGTGTCCCCGGCGACATCACTAATATCGGCGCTCTTGTATAGCCTTAAACGCAAGAGCAAAAAGAAGGAGCCGAAAGAAGCAGTCGGGGTACCTCAGTCTCTCGACCAAACCACCGGTTAGCTGCACGCTTTGCCTGAAGCATAACTCTGACGGTTAATCTAGCAAACCGGAGTTTCCGGATAAAGAGCAAAAAGCTTTGAGAAGTTTTGGTCTATTGAAACTTTAAGGAAAATAAAGACGTTGCCGGAGGATAGTAAAATATCAGGTCGAGCCACCTGATCAAGTTCTAGTTAGTCTGGTGATTGATTTTAGTTAACATAACCCGGGCTTCCCGAACAAGATCAGGGTTGGTGGATGTTTGAATTACGGTATTAAGGTCGGTGGTACTTAGTTTATTTTCTCCCATTAAAGCATAGACTTCAGCCCGTTTGAGGAGAGCTTGATCATAGCCAGGTCTTATCTCCAGACTATAATTAAAATCTGTCAGCGCCTCATTGAAACGCTTGCTTTTTAAGTAAGCCACGCCTCTGTTCATGGGAATATTGGCACTGGCCGGCTCCAGCGCCATAGCTTTAGTATAATCAATGACTGAAGCGTCATATTCACCATTCTCGAATAAAATACTGGCCCGGACATTGTAAGCTGCACTTAATTGAGAATTTAGTTCCACCGCCCGGTAAGCGTTGAGCAGGGCTTCCGTCCGTTTATCAAGCCACAGATAGCTCCAGGCCAGCGCTACGTGAGCCTCAGCTGAATCTGGGCTGATCTCCACTGCTTTTAAAGCATCTGCCAGCGATAGTTCCAGGTCACCCGGAGCCTTCCTGAGTCCGTAAGTCGTAGAACGGTCTACATAAGATTCAATATATTCGGGCTCTATTTGAATTGCCTGGGTCAAAGATTGAAGTGCTTGATCGTACTCTTGCAGGCGGGCATAAACCTGTCCGCAATAATACCAGGCTGTTGCCAGATTAGAGTTTGAGGCTAACAGCGAACTGAAAATCGGCCAGCGCTTTAGTCAGGTCATCTTGTACTAAAAAAAGCTTGCCTCGATTCAGATAAGCTTCATAATCATCCGGGTGCTGAACGATGGTGGCATTTAGTTCGGCAATCAGCGCGTCGCAATTCTTGGCTTCGCGTAAGAACTTTAAGGCGTCCAGGAAAGCCGGTCCGTCACTCTGTCCGTCAGATTCAAGAATAATCCGGTAGACTTCATCATTGGTCAATCCGTTACCATTAGAATCACTGACCAGACCGGCCATCAGAGCGGATACAGCGGAAACATAAGCAGTAGCCTGGGAAGTGCCACTTTTGAGGCCGCATTGGTCCGAGGGCAGAGCGCTGGATATATCCTGACCCGGGGCAGAGACTGCAACCCAGTCACCGCTTCTGGCGAATTGCAAGACTTCACCAAAATCATCGGTTGCGGTAACGGCTATACAGCCGGGGTAAAAAGCAGGGTAGATAGGATCTGCCCCGGGAGTATTGCCAGCAGCTGCAACTAGAATACACCCCTTCTGCCAGGCATAATCCACGGCAGATTCCAAAACCGGATCGGATTTGTTGAAAGCCAGGCTGAGATTAATGACTTTGGCTCCATTATCAGCCGCCCATTGGATACCTCTGGCTACATTGTTAAACCGGCATACCCCATTATCTTCAGCAACCTTGACACTCAATATCGGGTTGTGTAAATCTATCGAGGCAATCAGCGCTGCGATGTGAGTGCCGTGGCCGTGTCGATCGGCGAGAGTATCTGAATTGCTGAAATTGATTTCCTCTATAATCTTATCTTGCAGTAAAGGATGATTGGTATCGACTCCTGTATCCAGGACTGCCACAGGAATATCGGTATTACCCTCTGATATTTTCCAGATATCGGCAGCATCTACAGGATGGAGAGAAACATAACAGGGCACTACTGAAGTATCTCCTGCGATATCTTCAGCAATCATCCCTGTTTCTTGAGGAATGCAACCAGCCATAGCTAAAACCAGTATCAGCATTCCAGAGAACAGTGAGCACCGCTTCCCGTTTTTAAGTTGATACTGCATAATACTGAACCGGATATTGTGAAATATTTCAGTAATAAACTCAGGCTTTATTTTTATTTTATGAAAATATTTTGCTGTTGGGAAAATAAGCCGGATAAATCTCCGGCTTATGGTTTGGTTCGAACTGCGTTGATATGTATAAAGATTTAACTATTTATCATTATAAAACATCTTGATACGCTCTACTATATCCTGCCAGGCGGTATATGCTGCGAGGTATTGGCAGTTCATCTGCCCCGCGCCGGTACCGCCAGGTAAAAAGACTCTTATCTGAAAAGAAAGAACTGATTCCTGCAATACAAACAAGGTAGGTCAGAAAAAAATTGAAAGCAGTCAACCACTAAAAAACAGGTTGACCGCTCGATATTGGCTGGTCTCTAATTCCTGCTGCCGCAGGGTTTTCGTGCTCTATCGGAATATTTTCTGGCTAATTCCTCATTATAGGGTGCTCTCCGTCCCATGCAAGGTTCCTGCGGGCAGACCTGGCAAGATTCAAATTCCGTATTAGCATAATAAAAAATGCCGCAACTGGAATATTGGGGTGTCAGGATATAACTATCGAGAAGATTAACCCCAATCCTGTCTTGCACGTTGCCTAACATCGCAACCAGGGGTTTCCGGTCGGCTACCGGCCAGGCCTGTGAATCTCCCGGACTAAGCTGCCAGAGATAATCCAATTTAAATTGTTGGACGATATGATTTTCCAGTTGATGAGAGACTGCCGACAGTGTCATTTCTTTTATCACATCCAGACAGTAACTTTGAGGTGGCTGGCTATCCGGAAAACGGAGCGACTCCATTTCGGGACCACAAGTAAGTACATAAGGAAATACGCGGTCTACCTGCCTTAAATTCACCTGTAATAAGTTATTCGTAAACTCTATGCCGTCAATTTGTAATGTACCGCTCTTCTTAAGGCTGACCTGGCTGGACTTAAAAACCGCTTTAGGCTTGGTAACTAGGGCCACCTTTTTCATTATTTTCCGTACGTTTTGCTCAGTGAGTGTAGTTACCTGATGAAAATACAATCTGGTCATTATTCTGGACAAATCCAGATGAACCGGGATATCGGTCAGAACCTCACACGTATCACAACACTCTATAGCCGCTTGATCCTGCATGCTGTTCCTCCTGACTCTTTTAAGCCCGAAGTATTTGCATCGGTGGAGCTGATTTTTTGAGAATTCAGCTTTATCACCGCCTGACTTCCTCTATGATAACGCTATCAGGATATCTTCTATTCAGGTTGATAATACTTACCCTCAAGTTCATCCTATACTATTTGGGAAAAATGTAGCCGATAGAGAGAACGACTTAAAAATTATTAGACTGTCTCTTCGTGTAAAAAATTTTAAGAAAATTTTAAGGATAGCGGGGTGATTTTTTACCGGGTCTTAAGACTGGCGAATATAAAATTAAAATTACGATGAGGAGAGTCTTAAGATGGAGAACCGGATTGTTAGAATAGCCAGTTTTCTGGGTATAATCATCCTGGTTACCGCCTTGGGTTTTTCCTTAAAAAATCAAAATTGCCAGACAGGTAAGATCGCCGGTTTTATTGAGAAAAACAGTGCACCGACGGAAAAAGTCAATGAATATGACCTGCCCTGGCATCTTGAGAAAACTGCCACTGACAAGGTGTGGCAGAACAGCACCGGTAATAACATCATCGTGGCGGTACTTGACACAGGTATTGATGATACTCATGCAGACCTGGCCGGTAAAGTAATAGACCGGGTGAATTTTAGCAGAAGCCCGATAAATACTGATGTGAACGGACATGGGACAGCGGTTGCCGGAATTATTGCTTCATCCCTGAAAGATAACCATGGGGCGATTGGTGTTGCCTACGATGTTGCGCTGCTCGATGTAAAGGTGGCGGATGATAACGGTAACGTAAAAGCAGAGGCCGTTGCCAAAGGTATTATCTGGGCGGCGGAAAGAGGCGCTATGGTCATCAATCTCAGCTTTACTCTCAATCAACCCAATCAGGCCGTAGGAGACGCTATTGATTCCGCCTGGAATAAAGGCGTAGTAATAGTCGCTGCTGCAGGGAATGTGCCGGGCACAAAAATGGTTTACCCCGCTGCTTATCCTGAGGTTATTGCAGTCGGAGCCACGGATAAAGATGACTGTGTTAGCAAATGGTCGAACAGAGGTAACTGGATTAACGTGAATGCGCCAGGCTCTGACCTCTGGACTATCGCCTTGGACAGCCAGTACGCACCCCAAAGTGGTACGTCTTTTGCCGCGGCGGTAGTCTCCGGGGAATCTGCTCTATTGCTTTCCGTAGCTACAGATAGCAACGCCAACGGCAGGGTCAATGACGAGGTGAAAGCTGCAATTTTAGATCATACCGATTCAGGTCGTGTGAATACGCTTAAAGCGCTGCAATCGCTGGGAGAGTGATTCTCCAGCCCCAAAAGATGAGAACAAATATCCGGCTGAAAATAATCGGAGGTAATATGGATAGACCGTTACATGTTTTGGCAGTGGATGATGAGCCGTATATAACCAGACTGCTTCAGAGAATCCTTACTGAGGCGGGTTATCTCGTTACCGCAGTTAATGACGGTATTTCCGCCCTGACTATCACGGCCAGCGCTGAGCCGGATATGGTTCTCCTGGATATTAGAATGCCTGAGCTCGATGGGTAAGGTCCTTAAACGTATCCGGGAAAAGTCAGATGTGCCGGTGCTTATTCTTACCGCCGTCAGCGAAAAAACTGCTATAGCAACCGGCCTGGATATCGGGGCGGATGATTATATTGAAAAACCGTTTTCTCCGTCGGTTCTTATTGCCCGTATAGAGGCTAAATTGAGACGGGTTAAACGCTAGCCCGGCACAGCTGGTATTCTCACGACCGGCATTACCCCGAATTGTCAGGGGGGCTTTCGGGACGTCTGAATTGATAGCCGACTCCGGGGATAGTGAGAATGTACTTCGGCTCTGCAGGATTGTCTTCCATCTTATCTCTTAAATGGCCGATATAAACATGCAAATAATCCTTCTCGTCTCTGTATTCGGAGCCCCAGATTTTTTGCAGCAGATGGACGTGCGTCAGGACTTTGCCTGCATTGACGACCAACTCCTGCAGGAGGTTGTACTCCGTCGGAGTCAGCTTGATTTCTTTATCTCGTATGGTAACCCGCCTTTCGGCAAACATCATTTTAAAATCCTGACTGGTAAACGAGGAACGCACAGCGGCAACGGGCTGGAGACGGCGGAGTACCGCGTTAATTCGGGCTAGCAACTCATAAATACCAAAAGGCTTGGTAATATAATCATCAGCGCCCAGGTTAAGACATTTTACCTTGTCGGTCTCGTTATCAATAGCACTGAGCATAATAATGGGAACAGCGGTCCACTCACGGAGTCTCCGGCAAACCTCAAAACCATCTAATTCCGGCATACTGATATCCAGAATAATCAAAAGTGGATTTGCCTGTTCAGTCAGAATTAGGCCTTCTTTCCCGTTGTTGGCCGTAATGACTTCAAATCCCTCGCGCCTGAGGTAAGAACCAAGGTATTTCAGAATGGAAATTTCATCATCTATAATAAGAATACGGTTATTTTTCATGCCTCACCTGCCATTTTGAGATATTAATTGAGTTATAGTCAGGTGTCACCTGCGCTGCCAGGCCTTCCTCATTACCGGCTTATCTTTCACACCAAACAGGCTATTCGACCTGCTGGCTTCCTTCTATCCGGCCTAAAGCTTGTTTTACCATTAGTTCCATTTCTGCCAGGGTGAAAGGTTTCAACAAGACCGGTCTGCTACTGGATTTCAGAAACTCATCCGTAGTCTCACTGGCAATTGAACCGGTCATAAATATAACCCTGGCGGCACTTTGAGGATAAGTTATCTTCAGCCAATTGTAAAGCTCCCTGCCGTTTAGAATGGGTAGCCTAAGGTCAACCAGAAAGAGGTCATAATCTTTACACTGTATCATCTGCCGGGCTTTTTCACCGTCAGCTGCCACATCGGCCTCAAAGCCGGCCGAGCACAAAACCCTGCGGCAGAAGTTGCCGATAGAAACCTCATCCTCGACTATCAGAATCCGCTTTTTCTGTGAGCCGTTCTCTCTCATAAGCACTATCTCCATTCCTGGTTATAGGTAGCTCGATGACGAAAGTCGCGCCTTTACCCGGCTGGCTCTCAGCGTATAACCTGCCTCCGTGTTCTTCTATGATACCCTTGGAGATACTCAAACCCAGCCCGACGCCTTTGCCCTGTGGTTTGGTGGTAAAAAATGGATTAAAAAGGTGGCGCATATTCTCCGCCGAAATACCGGGACCGTCATCAGCAACGGAGATACGCACGAAATCACCGCTGTTCACGGCGTTTAGGGTGAGCGTGCCTTTGCCGTGTACCTCTTTCATAAAATATTCAGCGTTAATCACCAGGTTAAGGAAAACCTGTTGAAGCTGGGAGGCATTGGCCTGAACCTGGGCCAGTTCCGGAGCAAAATCAGTTATCACTTTAATTTTATTGGCTCTCTGCTCATAGGCACGTAAAGCCAACACTCTTTGAACAATCTCATTAATATTTACCGCAGCTTTTTCTTGAGGTTGCTTGCGGGCGAAAGTCAGCAGGTTCCTGACAATACCGGCGATGCGTTTTGACTCATCAAGAATAGCCTGGATGTCCTCTATAGCTTCTTCAGGAAAATCACGTTTCAACAGCATTTCGGAAAAACCGATGATACCGGTAAGGGGATTATTGATTTCGTGGGCTACACCGGAGACCAGTTCTCCGATTGATACCAGCCGGTCTTGCATCATCAACTGCTGGGTCAGTTTCCGTCGTTCAGTTATATCCTTTACGATGCCTCGAGTGGCAATAATCTTACCTTTATCGTCTTTAACCGCACTTATGGAGAGCAACCCGTAGATGATCTCTTTATCACGGCGGACAAAAGACATCTCTTCATCCTCAACCTTATGCCCTTGTTTAAGTTTTTCGAACAGTTCCTTAGCTTTGATTCTGGATTCTTCGGTGTAAAAATCACGACAGTTGGCTCCGATAAGCTCTTCATACTTGTAGCCTACCCAGATATGCCCGGCTTTGTTGCAGTCCCTGATAAATCCATTTATATCAGCCGAATAGTAGGCCACTGGGGCATTTTCGTATAGATCATGATATTTGGCCTCAGCCTCTTGTAACGCCAGGGATGTCTGCCTGTTTTGTTCCTCAATTTCAATCCCGAACAAAGCAAAGGCTATGTCACTGGCCACTTCCCGTACCAGATCCAATCCCTCTTTACCACCCAGGAATGACTCATCGCCGGCAATAGTCAATACGCCGTAGGTCTGCCCCTTGTGATTGATCCTGGCTGCAATCCGGCCTTGCTCTGAATGATTGTTACAAAACTGGCAGTTATAACATTCTTTACTTTCGCTCTTTGAAAGAAACACAACCTCCGGCTGCTCAAGGGCCAGTCTGGCACACTTGGGCAGCCTGCCTTCGAACATACGCTGTCTCAATAGCTCAAACTCATCCCCCAGCCCTGCACTGGCATTCAGGTAAGATTTGCCTGCGCTGTTAATCAAAGCCGTCCACACAGCTGAGTATTCCCTCACTCCGCACAGTATTTCACAGCACCCTTCCAGGAGCCGCTGGCGGTCATGTTCACGGGTGATCAGCTGGTTAACATTACGGACTGCTCTCAGCAGAGATTCAAGGTGTGCCCTGTCTTCCTCTGCCTTCCGTCGTTCGGTAATGTCGTGATAGAGTACCTGGAACCTCATCTCTCCGTCCCAGAGAATCTTACGGCGGAACACTTCAAGATAGCGCACCTCTCCGTCCTTCCGCATGATACTGATTTCATATTGGGGAAAAACATATTCGCCGCGTTTACGTTTATCTCTTCGTACGCGGAACTCGGCATAGCTTTCCCGGGTATAGCGTTCAACTATTAAGGTGGTTTTAAGTTCGTCGAGTGTCCGGTAGCCAAAGATATCCAGCATTGCCTGATTGGCATAAACTGTCTCGCCTTCGGCCGTGGCGATGCGGACACCCAGCGGCGATTCGTCCAGAGAGCGGCGGAAGTTCTCTTCCATCTGGCGCAAGAGTGACTCTACTCTTTTACGCGGGGTGATATCGGAATGTGTTCCAATGACCCGTAAAGGCTGACCGTCCGGGGTACGACTGATGACCTGACTTCGGTCAAGAATCCACTTATAGCTGCCGTCCTTGCATTTTACACGGTGCTCGCTGATAAATGAGGGCGTCTCGCCGTTGAAATGCTTCTGGCTTTCGGCATGGACGTAGTCCCTGTCATCCGGATGAATCCGCTTATCCCATTCATCCAGCGTATCGCCGATTTCGTCTTCGGCATAGCCCAGCATTGCCTTCCACTGGCGTGAGAAGAAGACTTTGTTGGTCAGGGCGTTCCAGTCCCAGACGCCGTCGCCGGCACCCTCCAGGGCAAATCTCCAGCGTTCCTCGCTTTCCTTTAAAGCCGTTTCGGCATTTTTTAGCTCGGTTATATCCTGGACGGTCCCGATGAGCTTGACAACGCGGCCCTGGGTATCCTTGAAAGGTCGCACGGTTGAGTGGCAATATATCTTTTTCGCATTGGATAATAATACCTCGAAGTCATAGGAAACAGCCTGTCCGGTCTGAATTGCCCTGGCAGTATAATCCCGTAATAGCTGGAACTGCTCAGACGAATAATAATGAGCTTCTTCGTTGGGGGAAGGCGGCCCCAGTTTCGGGTCGCGCTCGTATAAGACGTAGGTTTCATCAGTCCAGATAGTTGTTTGCTTGGCAACGTCAAATTCCCAGCTTCCTAAACGTCCTAGCTTTTGAGCCTCTTTGAGTCTTAACTCGCTATTGTTTAAGGCCTCCTCAGCTTTCTTGCGCCCGGTTATATTCAGTAATCCCCCGTATAGACGGGAGCGTCCGGGGTGTTTGGTATCATCTACACACTGGGCATGCGAAAGAAGGCAAACAATGTCGCCGTTCCTGTGCCGGATACGTATCTCACAGGAACAGGCTTGACCCCGGGCAAGTCCGATAACATATTTTTCAAAAATTGGTATATCTTCATTAATCACCAAGAAGCGCCAGCAGGATTGTGCTTTAATCTCGTCAACCGTATAACCTGTCACGCGTTCCGCAGCACCGGCAATCCAGTCAATAAAATAACCCTCCTCCTTATCGGTAGTGCAGGAGTAGACAATATCATTGGTAACCGACGAGACCTGACGGAACCTCTCTTCACTCTCACGTAACAACTCCTCTTGCAGCCTACGCTCGGTGATATCTTCATAAACCGCCACTATTTCCCCGCTGGGCAGCTTGTAAACATAGTTTTCCCGCCAGCCGCTGATTCTCCGGTCTTCATATTTTGAGGCCAGATGATATTCGGCCTGACCGGTTTTCCAAACCCTCTGAAAGATCGTAAACAGTCCGAAATTTATTATGCCTGGGAAAACCTCGGTCACCTTCCGCCCTATCACTGTTTGTCTGCTTATTTCATCTACTTTTTCGGCGGCTCTATTGAAATCGGTTAAAATGAAGTCTTTACCATCATCTATTGCCTTGTATATGGCTACGCAACTGCCTATGTTATTGAATAACTCCCTGAATTTATGCTCACTTTCTCGCAGCATTTCCTCTGATAGCTTGCGTTCGGTGATATCCCTGACTGTGGCCATATCTGCAGGCTTGCCTTCATAGGTAATAATACTGGCATTGGTCTCCAGAGGGATATTCCTGCCGTCTTTGGTGGTGATTTCTATTTCATACCTTTGCGGGGTAGTCAGCCCACTCAATCTTCTCTTATAGTTGTCAGCAGTCATCTCTCTGAAAGACGGTACCACAAACTCAAGGAAGGGTCTGCCGATGACTTCATCGGATAAAAAGCCGCTCAATTCGAGCATTTTAGGATTGGCAAACTTGACCAGGCCGTCCTGGATGATGACGATGCCGTCGTTTCCCTTTTCGACCAGCGTTAAGTACATACTTTCACTGCCGCGAGTTTGTTTTCTCCCAGCCATGTCGCCCACCTCCTAATTAGAAGTCACACTACTGGTGAGCATAATCGATAAGTGCATAATAACATAAACAGATACTCAGTAAAATGAAAGGGTGAAAATACAGCAAGACTGGGTTCTAAATACAGTTATTGGGAATTAAAAAGTGTCTTTACTATATATTATGAATCAGCGGGGATTATCTGTTATGGTCTGTTGCCGGCATATAAGGTAATATTATTCCAGTTTACGCAGGGAAATTATCCGATAACTACATGATTGAAACATCTGAATCTGCAAGAGGGTAATACAGACCAATATCAGTATATAACTGGGTGGCTAGTGGTAATATAAAACAGGCAGGACTGTGGCGATTTAATTAGCGTTCAGATTTAATATGGACAGATATTTTAGCAGCGCTGAACTAAATACACACGGTCTGATATTCTTTAGCAGCCACATATTTCCCAAAGAAAGATCTGCCCTTGTCTTTGAATTCCCCGGTGGAAACTTCGAACTTGAAACCTTTGCCTGCCAGTTCAAACGCCGGTTTTTCAACGATCCTGTAATCCATATACAGTCCTCCTGTTGTGGCCTAAACCCTGGTAAGCGGCCTGTCACTGGTCATTTATCCTGTATAACTTGTATCCCCCGAAGTCTTTTATTAAAGTGCACCAGGAAGCGCCGTATTCGTATAAATCAGGATATGCCATGTTAATGGCATCGAGATTGCCTACCCCCTCGTTCTTGATAGCCAGAAGGTATTTAATACCGTAAAGCGCCGGTGATGCCACTGCTTCTTGGAATTCATAGCTGCACGTGGTGATTATCCGTTCGGTATTGTCCAGGTTAAGTACGGTTTCATAGTTCATAAAATTGTCCAGTAGTAGCTTATCGTTAGGATAGTTGGCGTTGATATACTCCGCGATTTGTAGTTGCTGCTCGAAGTTTACATTCTTCTGCCGGTAGGTCGTGTTCTCTTCAGGTGCCAACTGCGGATTAGCCATTACGACTCCAGTCACTAAAGCCGTACATGCTATTGCCGCGAGCCCAAGTCCCGCCCCCAGCGGCTTGAATGATGGTTTCTTGAATTCTAACTTGCTCAATTCATATGGGAGCCATGCTAAAGCGATGGGGAAGATATAAGAATAAAAACGTAGCCACCCGAAGGAGGTCCCTTTAAACAGCATTACATAATGCAATACCGGTATCGCTATTACCAGCAACGCCAGTATCAACGTTTCCGTGGTGAAGAACCGCTTCTGCCAGAGCCGCAGTGCCAGAATAAAGAAGAATACCTCGGCGAAAATCAGTAATCTCTTGATTTCATACCACAGGGTACTTAACGGATGTCCGACCAGCTTCAGTAATTCTGGACTCTGGATGTTGATAGACTGCGCCGTATTGGAATAGTTGGAATGCAGAAAATATAATGCGTCGCCCATGATCACTTTATTACTTAACAGCCATAGTGCGATGGCGGTGACTACCGGAGTAAAAATTAGAACACAGGTGCTTTCTAGGTCATAATAAGCCGAACGTAAGTTTGACTTCCTTCGACGGAAGACGATAATGGC
>DAOUFH010000235.1:0-9482 GCA_034429955.1 Dehalococcoidales bacterium | reverse complement strand
GCACCGACCGCTTCAGCCTGAGACAAACGCTGAGCCTGAATCTGCCGATTGACCGACCCGCAATAGGCCCAGGGGCTGGCCCCGCAGCATAGCGAATTTTCCCGGTTGTTCTCCATTTCCAGCGGAGCGGTGCCGGTCAACTGTTCCAGCAGTGCGCGGGGCTGGTCGTATATTCCGGAATACCTGCCCAGGGTGCAGGGGTCGTGATAGGTCAACTGTTGCGACAGCTTATTAAATTTAAGCTGATTTTCCTTAAGCAGCGGCGCAACCAACTCCAGTACATTTACCACTTCAATCCCGTGTTTACCCAGAGCGGCCTGGTACTCTTTTTGCAAACAGACCTGACATTCCGGGCAATAAGTTATCAGGCGTTTAATCCCGCGTTTTTTAAATTCTGCCAGATTAGCTTTAGCCAGTTTCAAAAAAGCTTCTTTGTCGCCCTGCAGCAACAAATCACGGCCGCAGCAGCGCTCGTTGTCCATCAAATTAAAGGCTATACCGGCCCGGTTTAACAGTCTCAAAGCTCCTGTAACGCCTTTTAAAGTCTGAACGTTCAAATCCTGGAATAAAACATCCAGATAAGGCGCACAGCCCACAAAGAAATAGCTGTCGCTGTTGCCGTCCACCTTAACGTCCGCCGGCAGCCAGTCCAGCCGCTTCTGACGGTCGCCACTGGCGGCCGTCATGCGCATTACCGACTGCAAGGAACCTCCGTGGCTGCAATGAACTTCTGCGCCCCGCTGTACTGCCTCAGCCCGCAAAGCCGTAATAAAGTCCGGAAACTTAACGTTGTAGTTGCAGTATTGCTGGCAGGTCTGACATTCCAGACAGGACCAGATTATTTCGCCGGGCTGTGAGGCCTCCGCCGAATTCAGGGTCTGCTGGATAATCAGGCGCGGATTAAAGTCAGCTTCCAGACCTGCCACCGGACAAAAGGTAGTACATTTGCCGCAGTCCAAGCACAGTCTAATCCGGGTCTCTTTGATCTTATCGTTAATTGCCGCAGCCATTCGCAAATTCTCTTATTTTATTGATCAGGGTCTTGCCCTCATCTCTTGAAACACGCAGCAGTTCCAATTGTTTTTCAGCCAGTCCCATCAGTGCCATCACTCCCCGCACTTTTTCAATCTGCCCTTCGACGATAGTCCTGTCATTATTATAATGGCAGTTATGTTCCGCACAGCCTGCCAGCAAAACCCCGGCCGCTCCCATTTCAAAGGCTTTCAGAATCAGCCCGGCCGGAACGCGCGAGAGGCAGCTTACTTTAATGATCTTGACCTCTGCCGGCAGAGTCAGGCCGCTGTGGACACCCTCTTCCAAACCGAGGTAGCCATCCCAGTTACAGACAAACACGATTACAGCAGGTAGAATCATAACCCGCTGTCTCCTTTGAAAATGGCTTCCAGGGAGGTTGAGATTGCCACGTCATCCTGGTCATACTGGCTTATGGCACCGGTAGGACAGACCGACAGACAGGCCCCGCAGCCCAGGCACAGGGCCGGGTCCACAGTGGCATAACACTGCCCGCCGGCAGCTGGTTTAATTTCTATCAAAGGACAAACGGCGGCGCAGTCGCCGCAGCCCCGGCAGTATTTTATATTTATCACGGCCGCATTATTGCGGCACTGCAACAGGTGGCGGTTTAAATATCCGGCGGTTTTGACGGCCGCGGCAGCAGCCAGTAGCAACTGGTCTGACCACCCTCTCATATCGCGTGAATTTATGAATATCAAGCCGTTGGTCTCGCCGATAGAGTAGTGATAGTAGTTACTGTTATTTTCGGCTGAGTGGTAGATTCCCGAGCGGCTGCGCTGAATAACCCGCAGCAGTACATTGCTTCCGGCCAGGAAACCTGTCCGGTTGAGCGGCGCCTCATCAATATCAAGCACTACCGCTCCGCACTCCAGCTTTCTGCCGTCCGGCAACTCAACCAGATAGTGTCCGGGCTGACCGTCCAGAGACAGCTTCTGAGGCCAGGGCAGGATATCAACGCCCGATATTTCAAGTTCGCCGATGAGTCCGGCCAGTTTCTCCTTATACTCATCAGCTAAAGCTGTGATCTTAGAACTGTCAAGACCGCTCAGCAGAGTAACCGGCAAGCCCATCGCGCTCAACAAGCGGGCAGTTTCGAGACCGGCCGGTCCGTAGCTGATTATCAAAATACGGGAGTCTATTTCACCACCTGCAAACAGGGGACGTACGGTCTTATTGATACGTTTAACGGCCGCATAAACATTTTGCAAGGCGTTCTCAGTAGCCCCGGCCGGATCGTCTTTATACAGCCAGGCGCCCATCTCGCGGATGCAGGCAAACTCAATTTCCACGCCGTCCGGCAGAGCTTTTTTCAAATTTTGCAGGCACATAACCCGCCGGTCGGTACAGCTAAAACAAATCTGGTCCCAGTTACAGCAGCGGCAGGCTCCGACCACTATCTTGCGGCTGCCGGCTGATACCGCTTTCTGCACGATCTCCGCCGCGCCTTCAGGGGTGCAGGACTGGGCGATACGGAAAATACGGCCGCTTTCCGGCCGGGCGGACAAACGTTTTTCAATCGCTGTGATATCCAGCACGGAACCGGTGCTGTCGCCGCAGGTACATAAAAATATGGCGGGTTTTACGCTTGTGTCCGCTTGTGTCCTGCCAGTCTGGACCGGTTGTAGGCCGGTTTCACAGGGCAGCAGGCTCAGGGCCAAGGCCGCTTCCAATGATAGCCGGGCGACCCCGGCCACATCCGGCACATAGCCGCCAGACTGGCCGGTTTTATACAGGAAAACACCCTTATGCCGAAGGTTTTCCGGCAATTTGTTATCAAATACAATTAGCCCCTGAGCGGAGAGTTCGCTTTCACCCGCTGCATCCTGATGATTGACCGCCTGGACTTCACAGACGCTCTCGCATTGCAGGCACTCGCAACAGCCGGCGCAATTCAGGCAGCGGGAGCTTTCCTGGGCCGCCTGTGCGGCAGTCAGTCCCAGATTCGTCTCCAGACTGTTATTTTTTCTCTCGGATGGTTTCAAATCAGGCATCTTCGCCCTGGTTTGCCTGGCTATCAGGCGTTTTTGCGGATCGACTTCAACCGCCTGAAGCGGCTCCAGGGTACGGCCCGCACTTAACGAAACACCTTGAAGATAACGGTCTATCGATTCGGCCGCCCGCAGTCCGGCAGCCATGGCGCTGACTACATTCTTTGAACCGGTAACGGCATCACCGCCGGCAAAGACGCCTTTATGTGAAGTCTCCAGAGTTAACGGATCGGCGCTGATAGTCTGATTACGTCCGGTCTTTAGATCAGCCAAATTCAGGAGGGCGGTGTCGGGACGCTGTCCGATTGCCACTATCACTTTGTCTGCTTCTACAAAAAACTCCGAACCGGGAATCTGTTCCAGAGTAAAAGAGCCGTCCGCTTTGAAGACCACATTTTTGACCCTGACACAGCGCAGGCCCTTAACCCGCCCGTTTTCACCGGTTACTTCCAGAACAGAGACGTTATAATCAATCGGAATCTGTTCTTTTTCAGTTTCCTCGACTTCTTCTTTGACCGCGGTCATAGTTTCTGTCAGGCACAGAATCCGGGCACCGGACGGGCTGAGCCTCCTGGCGCTGCGGGCTGAGTCGACCGCGCTGTTACCGCCGCCGATAATAACAATTTTTTCAGCAGACTGCTTATGGCGTCCCCGATTGAAATCCCTGAGCCAGGTGAGGCAGTTGATGACACCTTCCATATCTTCTCCGGGCACATTCAAGCGATTATTGCTGTGCGCGCCGATCGCCAGGAAAATAGCCTGGTAGCCGTCTTTACGCAGGCTTTCGGCAGTCAGGTCCCGGCCGAACTGTTGGTTCAACTGTATTTCCACCCCCAGGTCCAGAATGGCAGAGATTTCCTTCTGTCTGACTTCCAGGGGCAGGCGGAAAGCCGGGATACCGCCGGACAGCATACCGCCGGCCATATCCGCTGATTCAAATATAACCGGGCGGTAACCGCGCCGGGCCAGTTCCCAGGCTGCAGTCAGACCAGCCGGGCCTGAACCTATTACGGCGATTTTATCAGGTTTATCAGAGGCGTCAAGCGTCTTTTTATAAACCGGGCCATCCTTCAGACTGTCGGCCGCATAGCGATGCAACGCCTGGATAAACAGCGGGTTATCTACTTTCTGACGGGCGCACTTTTCTTCGCAGGGATGAGTACACAGACGTCCCAGCACACCCGCCAGGGGTGCAGTCTCATTGATCAATTCCAGGGCTTTTTCAGCTTTGCCCTGGTGAATTAAAGCCACATAAGCATGAACATTAATGCCCAGCGGACAGGCCGCCCGGCAGGGTGAAATACCCTCTTTTTCAATCACGAAGGTCGAGGGCAGCGATTTCTCAGAGCAAGGCGCATGAATCGCTTTACCGCCCGGCAGTTCCACCGGGCAAACTTTGGCGCATTCACCGCAGGCGGTACACAGTTCGGTCTTGATGAAGCGGGGTAAACGGCGGTATTTGAGTTTAAAATCGCCTTTTTGGCCGCTCAGAGAGGATAACTCGACGTCAGGTGAAATCTTGATACGGGGATTAGCCAGCACTTTCAGTAATAAAGGCCAATAGTTGACGCCGTAAGCGCTGCTGTCGGTAGCCAATACCTGTCCGGGTACCAGTAATTCAACCTCAATCCCCAGTTCAGCCAGAGTCAGAGCGCATTCAGCCGGTTGCCAGCCTTGCCCCAGGACTGCTACCTTTTTAGACATCAGCCGCACCGCTCCGGCCGGTAATCTGCAGACCGTATTGATAGCCGGTCTGGAAAGCTTTTAAATTCAATTCTGTTGTACCTTTCGGCACAGAAGCTAAGACTGATTGTTTTAGAGCTTCAGCAGATACAAATTCAGTAACAGCCGCCAGAAAACCCAGCAAAATGATATTGGATACAACCGCCCGCCCCATTTCACGGGCCAGACGGTTGGCAGGAACACTTAAATAATTTTTGCGCTCCGCCGGGTCGGGTTTGACCAGATCGGCATCGATGACCAGTGTAGTACCTTCAGGCAGATTGCGGGCATATTTGTTATAAGCATCCTGAGAGAGAGCTATCACTACCCCGGGTTGAGTCAAATAGGGATAACCGATGGGCTCTTCAGCCGCCACGATTTCGGCCGTGCAGGAACCGCCGCGGGCCTCGGGCCCGTAGTTTTGGGTGAAGGCGGCATATTGTTTATCATAAACAGCCACAGCCTGACCGACAATCTGTCCGGCCAGTACTACGCCCTGTCCGCCAAAACCGGCTATTCTCATTTCCCTGCGAGCCAATTGAAGCCTCCGCTGTCAAGCTGTTTTTTTATATTCCGCTAATCTGCTTATTTAAGCTGGGGGTGATCTACCCGTCCAGCCTCTAAAGCCTGCCCTTTTCCCTGGCTTGATTTAAAATAGAATCCCGGCTTTCCTGGTAGGTGACCGACTGGTTATCAATGAACTTGCCTACGATGATAGGGCTGTCCAGGGTTATGCCGACCTCTTTGGGGTCCGCCCCGTTTTGAACCCGGCATTTCTGCTGATAGTAAAGCATCTCATCCAGCCCGCGCGGACGTTTGTTCATACGCCCATAGACCGTCGGGCAGGGGGTGATGGCCTCGATAAAGCAAAAACCGCGCCGCTGCATAGCTTCGGCGATCGAGTTTTCCAGGTCGCGCAACTGCAAGACCGTCCAGCGTGCCACATAGGCAGCTCCGCAGGCCGCCATCAAGTAGGGTAAATTGGCCGGCGCCTCATAATTACCGTAGGGCGAAGTGGTCGTCAGGGCATTCTGCGGGGTAGTGCTGCCCATCTGGCCTCCGGTCATACCATAGTTAAAATTATTGACGCAAATACACAGCATATCGATATTGCGGCGGGCGGCATGAATCAGATGGTTGCCGCCGATGGTCGCCAGGTCTCCGTCACCGGAAAAGACCGTCACATTCAACTTCGGATTAGCCAGCTTCAGTCCGGTCGCAAAAGGAAGCGCACGTCCATGAGTGGTATGGAATGAGTCCAGCTTGACATAGCCGGCCGCTCTGCCGCTGCAGCCGATGCCGGAGACAAAGGCGATGCTGTCCGGGTCTATACCCACTTTCAGGAAAGCCCGCACATAAGCGCTGATAACCGTTCCGATACCGCAGCCGGAACAAAAGATATGCGGCATACGGTCCAGCCGCAGATATTCTTCCAGTTGTCTGTTTTCGTTTTCACTGACAGAGGTCGTCATGCAGCCGCCTCCATAATTGCTTGCAAAATAACTTCAGGACGATGCACTGTGCCGCCGGGATGAGGCACCGATATAGTCCTGACTCCGGCCGCCGCCCTCTCGACCTCCAGCACAATCTGTCCCATATTGATCTCCGGCACCACGAAAGCGCGAGCCTGTCCGGCCAGCCGGCGGACTTTTTCTTCTGCGAAGGGCCAGACGGTAACCAGCTGCAACAGTCCGGCTTTAATACCTTTGGCCCTGGCCTGCTCAACCGCCAGCCGGGATATCCTGGCTGAAATACCGTAGGAAACCACCACGATATCAGCGTCTTCCAGCTGAAATTCCTTTAGTTTAATAATGTCCTGCCGGTTTTGTCTGATTTTACCCACCAGGCGGCGCACCAGGGCATCCTGGGCCTCTACCGTCATGGCCGGATAACCTCTTTCATCATGTGTCAACCCGGTAGTGTGGAAGCGGTAACCTTCACCGGCTACTGCCATGGGAGGCACCAGGTCGGCATCGGCTTTATAAGGCTGGTATTCCGCCGGGCTTTGCTGCGGTTTTTTACGGTTGACTATAGCCTGCGGGCCAAGTTCGGAGATGACCAGTTTTTCACTCATATGACCGATAGCTTCGTCGGACATCACCAGCACCGGCACGCGGTATTTCTCCGCTAAATTGAAGGCCAGAATGGTCAAATCATACATTTCCTGGATAGAAGAAGGGACTACCACAATTATTTCATAGCTGCCGTGCGAGCCCCAGCGGGCTTGCATGATATCACCCTGGGCTACCATAGTCGGCAGACCGGTGGAAGGCCCGGCCCTCTGGATATTGACCAGCACGCAGGGAGTTTCCAGCATAACACCCAGACCCAGATTTTCCATCATCAGGCTGAAACCGGGACCGGAAGTGGCCGTCATGGCTTTGACTCCCGCCCAGGAAGCCCCCAGAACGGCATTCATGGAAGCCATCTCGTCTTCCATCTGGATATAGCTGCCGCCCAGCCGGGGCAGCCGCTCGGCCATTCTTTCGGCTATTTCAGTAGCCGGGGTGATAGGATATCCCGCAAAAAAACGGCAGCCCGCGCTGATTGCTCCTTCAGCACAAGCTGTATCGCCATTCATAAAATATTCGCCTGCAGGCAGACCCGCTTCAGACATAGTAACCTTCCGGATTAAAATCTTGGCTGCAAATTCCGGGCAGCCGGACTACTCGGCATTATTCGGAACAAGCCCCGCTCAATAGTCCTCCGCCGGAGCCATTCTCAACCTGATGGACTTTGATTGCAAATTCCGGACAGATGATTTCACACAGGCCGCAATACAGGCATTTGGATTCATCGGCCACCGCCGCCAGTGTATAACCTTTGGCATTGATCTCCTGGCTCATGACCAGGGCCTCACGCGGGCAAAACTCGGTACAATAACCACAGCCCTTACACTTATCCCTGTCAATGCTTATACTGGCCGGTTTAGGAGCTTTTTCCCGGGCATCAAAAGGCTTACGCCACAGTTTCGACATACTGTTAACCTGTATCAATCCTTAAATTTTGCAGAGGTCTTATATAAAAAATTCTAGCATATAGTCATACACAGCCACAAATAAGGCGGCGCAGGACAGCGGGCAAAATTATACCGTAATCACAGATTATTCAAAGAGAGTTCAGCTTAAACCGCCGTCGATGCAGATAACCTGTCCGGTGATATAAGCTGCTCTGTCCGAAGCTAAAAATCCCACCAGTTCAGAGACCTCCTGCGGAGTGCCGGGCCGTTTGATCGCCGCTCTCGAGAACACCGCCTCCTGATATTCCTGCGGCAGTCCGGCAGTCAGATCGGTTTTGATGAAACCGGGCGCCACGGCATTGACTGTGATATTGCGTGAACCGACTTCGGCAGCCAGACTGCGGGTCAGCGCCGCCAGCCCGCCTTTCGAGGCTGCATAGTTGACTCTGCCCATATTCCCCATCAATCCGGCCACTGAGGAGATATTAATGATACGGCCCCATCTCTGCTGCATCATGCTGCTTAAAGCCTGTTTGCTGCACAAAAAAGCGCCTTTGAGGTTGACATCCAGTACCCTGTCCCAATCCGATTCGCTCATTCTTTGAATCAGGCTGTCCTTGAAGATGCCGGCATTATTGACCAGGATATCAATCCGTCCGGCTGCATCACACCATTTCTGTATCTCCGCCTTAACCGCCGCTGCCTCGGTAACATCGAACAGTACCGCTTCAGCCCGGCAACCACGGGCGCGCAGTTCACCCACGGTAACGGCGGCATCACTGGAACCGGGTATATCATTCACAGCTACAAAGCAGCCCTTTTCAGCCAGTTTGAAAGCGATGGCCTTGCCCAGGCCCTTTCCCGCTCCTGTCACCAGGGCCGTCTTACCCGTCAATTCACCTTTGATCTCTTCACTCATGGCCTTCAATCCAGCTCCTGCCCTTATTTATGTCAAATTTATAACCTTTTCTAGCGGTGTTTGAAGTGCACAAAAATCCGGCCGAAGTTCTTATCATCTTTCTCAATCCGGTGATAAAGCGGCTTGATATCCGGTTCGTTCAGGAAGCGCAGGACTTTCTTTTTCAACTGTCCGGAACCTTTGCCGGGGATGATTTCCACCGGAGTGATTTTTTTATCCACAGCCTCCTGCATAACCCGGCGCAGTTCGGAATCGATCGCCCAGCCCTTGTTGTAGATATCATGCAAGTCCAGCACTATTTTCGCCATCGCCCTGTTTTCCTTAAAAAATACCGGACAGTCTGCTGTTTTATACCGGCATTTTAATAATATCAGCCCAAATTGTGCCAAAATATCTATACCATGTCAAATAAAAACAGGGTATAATTATGCTGAGGAGGTCTTAAAAGATGAAGGACTTCAAAGATGTTATTAAATTAAAAACCATTCCGACCACTTTTAATTTTAAATGCTCCATATGTGGCTATAGTATAACAGAGTACGACTGGCACTTCGGTCTGATCAAGATGAACGACCATTGCATCGAAAAACACCCCGCTGAAGTCAAGACCATGGATAAAGAAGAGCTGTACTCCCGTCGTCCGGTAGTCACACTGGAAAGCTTCTAGTACCGGTCACACCGGCAGGGGCTATAAATGCAAGGTAGGTTATCATGCCGATTTATGAATTTATCTGTGAAAAATGTAAGAATAAATTTGAACTGATGCGCCCGTTCAGCCGCTCCAATGAAGATGCCGAATGCCCGCGCTGTAAAAATAAAGCCCGGCGCGTCTTATCCGCCTGCTATTCTAAAACAGTGG
>DAOUFH010000234.1:0-16697 GCA_034429955.1 Dehalococcoidales bacterium | reverse complement strand
TTGTCCCCTTATTCTGGCTGAAGACAGGGTGAAAGAGACCTGTTCATTTTGGGTATTATAACCCTCGGCATGGCCGCTTACGATCAGCTCCTGGGAGGTGTCATTTTTAATTTCTCCACGGACCCGCAGGCAACGGTCGCCGGCTTCCCATTGCCCTCCCTGCCAGGGATTCATCGCCGGTTCAGTCAACGTGCCGGCCTGCACACTTACATTTTCAAAAGACAGACCCTGCGCTAGAGAGGACTGTAAACCCAGCAGCACTTTGATATCCAGGATATCGCCCTCCCGGATATTTTCCCGGCCGTTGCAACCGCATATAATACTGCATAGCACCGGCAAACAAACCAAGAGCCCGATTAAACCGGTCTTACAGATATTCCCCATCTAGCCCCTCCTTAATAATGTTATATTATAAAGTATATTTTTTAAATTTTCTATAATTTAGTTATAATATCAACCTGCATTAAGTTTTAATTTAGAAAGAACAGCCGGTAGAAATATTTGACTAATAATATGGCTGATGTTAATATCTATTTAAATTCTCTTGAGCTGTTATACCTAAAGACCACGGTCCAGGGTGAACAGCCGGTATCCCGCTTAAGACGGGGTCGACGGAATCGCTGGAAACGGTGATTCCTCCCAAATTGGAAGGGAGAAGTAATAGATGAAATGTCCTTATAATATAGCGCTTTGTTCCTAGCGAAGAAGCGCTATTATTTTGACTTTTTTCAGGCACGTTCAGGCATCTCTTCTGTATCTCCTTTCCACAATTGCTTTACAGGTTGACGTCAAGCTGTTCGTCTTTCCGCGGCAAGCTTCTCTTTGATCAACTTCCCTGAAGCAAGTTTTAGAACACGGTTTAAGATATTCCGTGTATTGAAGGAGATAGAGAAAAGCCGGTATGGATAACAAACGACCAATTCCTTACCCCGTCATCATACTCGGATTAGGTATACTGCTGATTGCCGTAATCCTGATTTCCTTCTTTCTGGGCCGCTATAACATTTCACCGGCTGAGCTATTCGATATACTGCTCTCCAAAATTTTCCCAATCGACCCATACTGGACGGACCAGATGGAGAAAATCCTTTTTAACGTGCGGCTGCCCAGAATATTACTGGCCTGTCTGGTGGGCTGCAGTCTGTCTGCCGCCGGGGCTTCCTATCAAGGGATTTTCCAGAATCCTATGGCGGCGCCGGATATCCTGGGAGCGACCTCCGGAGCGGCTTTCGGCGCGGCTCTGGCTATATTGAACGAAGGCAACAGCCTGATAATAACGTTATATGCCTTCGTTTTCAGCCTTTTAACGGTCTCTCTGGTATATCTGATAAGCAAGAGGGCCCAGGGTAAAAAAGTCCTGGGCTTAGTCCTGTCAGGCATAATGATCAGCTCCTTATTTTCCGCGGGTACTTCTTTTATAAAATTGGTCGCCGACCCCGGCGATGAACTACCGGCTATCACCTACTGGCTGATGGGCAGCCTATCGGGCGCCACCAAGAGCACTGTCTTCATGGCCTTCATCCCTATGGCACTGGGTCTGATACCCCTCTTCTTTCTGCGCTGGCGTATCAATGTGTTAACCCTGGGCGATGACGAGGCGCGCACGATGGGTATCAACGCAACCAGGCTGCGTCTTACTATCATCGTCTGTGCCACCCTCGTGACCGCCGCCAGTGTATCGGTGAGCGGCATGATCGGCTGGGTAGGACTGGTCATACCGCATTTATCCCGCCTGCTGGTAGGCAACAACTATAAATATCTGATGCCCGCCAGCATGTTGTTCGGCGCTATCTTCATGCTTTTGGTAGACAATGTCTCCCGCAATCTCCTGCAAACAGAAATACCTATCGGCATTCTGACCGCCTTTATAGGGGCGCCGTTCTTCGTATATCTGATTACCCGCAAAGGAGAGGTCTATTGAGCATCTCCATTTCCAATCTCAGCTTCAGCTATGGTGAACGTCCGGTACTTGAAAACATCGATGTACTGGCCAGGGACGGTGAGATGTTATCGGTCGTCGGCCCGAACGGAGTGGGGAAAAGTACCCTGTTTCACTGTATTCTGGGACTGTTGAACGGTTATAAAGGCAAGATCGCGATAGACGGCCGGGATATAAAAGGACTCGGTATAAAGGAAATGGCCCAGATTATCGCCTATATCCCGCAAAGCCATTATCCGTCCTTTAATTTCAGTGTATTCGATATGGTACTGATGGGAACCACCGCTCATGTTTCCTCCATCTCAACTCCGGGCAAAGAGCAGATCAGGCTGGTAGAATCGTCCCTGGAACGACTGGGGATACAGCACTTAAAAAACCGGGGTTATACCAGAATAAGCGGAGGAGAACGGCAACTGGTTCTGATAGCCAGGGCACTGGTGCAGAAAACCAAAGTCCTGATACTGGATGAACCGACTTCAAATCTTGATTTCGGCAATCAAATCCGCGTCTTAAACCAGATCAAATTGCTGGCCAAAGAAGGCTATACCATCATCCAGTCCAGCCATCATCCGGACCAGACTTTCATGTTTTCCGATCGCATACTGGCTATTCATAACGGTAAAGTACTGGCCTGCGGAGCGCCTTCCGAAATAGTGACTAAAGAATTAATGTATCAGCTTTATGCGGTGGATATCGATGTACAAAGTCTTTACAAGGACAGGGTAAGAGTCTGCATACCCAAATGCGTGGTAGAAGAAGCCGAGAATCAAAATGAAAAATAAATGAAAGGAGTAATTAATATGAAAACTAAAGTATTATCCTTATTACTGGTCTTGTTGCTGATAACGGCCATAGTTGCAGGCTGTTCCGGCACAACCGTCACCAACACGGTTACAACAACCGCTACCACCACTACCACACCTGGTTCTACCACTCAGTCGCCTACCACGACTACTGCTAACACGCCGGCTATTTTTACCTTTACCGATTCCCTGGGACGTACGGCAGAACTGCCCACCAACATCACTAAAGTCGCACTCTCCGGTCCCCTGACTCAAATTGTTCTCTTCGCGCTTTGCCCGGATAAAATAGTGGGACTGGCTACCGCCTGGGACTCTACCGCCGAAGAGTATCTGGATACTAAATATTACAATCTACCGCTGCTCGGACAGCTATATGGCGGCAAGGGTTCGCTTAATCTGGAGACCATCGTCGCCACCGGAGCACAGGTTGTCATCGACGTCGGCGAACAGAAAGATAATATGGCGGCTGACCTGGATACGCTTCAGGATCAGATCGGCATTCCCTTCGTACATATCGATGCCTACACCGACGGCATGGGCGATTGCTACAGGAAGCTGGGAGAACTCCTGAACATGCCGGCAGAGGCCAAAGTACTGGCTGATTACTGCGATAAAGTCTATGCCGATACACTCAACATCGTGAGCCAGGTCGGGGAAGCCGGCAAAGCTAACCTGCTGTACTGCCTGGGTGATGCCGGGCTCAACGTCATCGCCAAGGGCTCATATCATGCCGAGATAATCGATTTACTGGCCAATAACCTGGCGGTCGTCGATAATCCTTCTGCCAAAGGCACCGGTAACGAAGTAGACCTGGAGCAGATTATGCTCTGGGATCCCGATGTGATTATCTTCTCCAACGGCAGCATTTACAGCACGGTTGGCTCCAATAGTGACTGGTCGACTATCACCGCAATCAAGAACGGCCAATATTATGAAGCGCCTTACGGCCCTTATAACTGGATGGGCTTCCCGCCCTCCGTACAGCGCTATCTGGGCATGATCTGGATGTCCCAGTTGCTATATCCGGATATCGCCCAGTATGATGTTTATGCCAAAGTCACTCAATATTTCGACTTATTCTATCATTGCGACCTCACCCAGGAACAATATAACCGGCTGGTAGCCAACTCCCTCGGTAAGTAACCACCGGTAAAAGTCACGCTTAATAAAACAGCAGCCGGATTCCTGAAGGAATCCGGCTGCTTAGTATAAACAGCGACAATCTCTTTATTTCAGGTCTTACTGAAGGAAGCCCGCATCTGCTTCATCCATTCGGGCATCCGGACATCCTTCATTTCCTGCCGCTCGGGCAAATAAGGTTTGATGTCCAGCAGGGGGCTGCCGTTCAAGGCATCCAGGCCGGTCACTTCCAGCACATTGTCCTTGCGGCTGAGTAAACGTACCACCGTCACCAGGATACTGTTGGGCCGGGCCGGACTATGAGTGGCAAAAGTCCCTACCAGCGGGAAATCCCGGCTGCCCAGCGGATGGACTTTCAGCACCCGGCGTTTATCTTCCGGAATCAGATGCGGCCAGTAAAGCACCATCAGATGTGAGAATTCATCAATGCCGTCGAGAATTTCTACAAGTTCCGGATTAATGATAAGTTGGGACACGGACTGGCTTTGCAGTCTCATTTTCTCTGCCCTTTCCGGCCAGCTTAAGGCCTGATACCGCTCTCCCCAGCTTGCTTCCTGTGACTGGTTTCTGACAATACCTACCGGTTTTAGTTGTATCATTGCGCAGGATTCTTCAACCTCGTTTCCTTCCGGTTTTTCCATGTAACCGCTCCTCTTTATTTTTGTTAAAAAGACACCAAAAGCTGTCTTTTCTTACCTGGCCGGCAGTTTATTCTAAGTTCCAAGTTATAAAATAAAGGAGGGATCTTCTCAATCCCTCCCCTTGCTGTTCACCGGACTTATTCAAAGTTCAGCTGCTGGAAACCGCCAAAATATTCTTCAGCCACTTCGGCGTAGAGATCTTGCCCCAGCAGCTTTTGGAAGATTTCGTTCGATTTTGTCACGATATCTATATCATTGAATTGTGCGGGATATACGATGCTGCCGATATAATAAGCATCGCAGAGAGCGATATCGATATTGGTGTAATAGTAATTGTAGGGCAGTTGCATATAGACCTGTCCGGTTTTAAAAGCGGAAAGGCCCTGATAATACTGCGGACTGGAATTGTAATCAGCCTGCACATTCGCCAACCCACCGCCATCGATGAAGATAATATCCGGGTCCATCTCCAGCAACTTCTCTTTATCCAGCATGATATATTGATTGATACCGGCCTCATCCACTACATTCCGGGCATTGACTGCAGTAAAAAGGGAGAAACTCCCGCTGGTGCTTTCTATGCCGTGAGTTCCCCGCATCGACTGTCCGCCGAGGTAAACGGTCGGTTTATTCTCGAATGCTATATCGGCAGTCCTGGAGGATAAGTCCTCCTGGCATTCGGCGAAAAAGCGGATGACCTCGGAGGCCTTCTCATCATTGCCGGTTATCTTGCCCAGCAATTCGAGAGAAGCATCCAGGGCGGGATCAAAGACTTCCGTATCTCCGTAAGAAAGGGCCACTACGGGAATATTGGTCTTGTTTTGCAGTTCATCCACTGCGGCAACATCCGAATTATACAAAGAAAAAATAACGTCCGGATTAACCTCTAATATTTTCTCCGGGTCCGGCGCATTACCGGGACCGCCGGGGCCGATAACCGGCAGACTCAGCAAACCCTCATTCGCCATGGCATAAGGTCTTCCGGTAACACCGCCCGTTATCTCCATTTGCTCAACACCGACTATTTGTGTCACATCACCGACATAGCAGTACAATCTTAAGCAACCCGGTCCAATGGCAACGTATCTCTCTGCTCCGGACGGGACAGCCACACTTCTGCCCAGGCTATCGGTGATCATCATTTCATAGCTGCCATGGGTAGTCGTAGCGGGCTCCGAATTACAGCCGCTTAGCAGCAAAGCCAATGATATCAACAGTACTCCCATTATCAAAGCTATTTTCTTCATGTGTAACTAACTCCTTTCGTTTCTATACCAGTAAAATTAAAGCGGGATTATGACCGGTATATCATGATGAAATTGAATATCAACATCAACGCCGTAAACCTCTAAAATGTTTTCTCTGGTGATAATACGGATATCACCGGCATCGAAGATTTTCCCTCCCTTTAAAAACAAGAATTTATCCGCAAAACGGGAGGCCATATTCAAATCATGCATGGTTACGATGGCCGATATCTGCCTTTCCCTGACGATATCTTTGATAATGCCGACCACCTCCAGCTGGTTTTTCAGGTCTAGATTGCTGGTCGGCTCATCGAACATTAAAACATCCGATTGTTGTGCCAGGGCCCTGGCAATAGCCACCTTCTGGGCTTCTCCTCCGCTCAGTTCATCCACATTACGAAATGCGAAATCCTCCAGGCCGAGCGATTTCATGACGTCCTGTACAATATTCAGATCCTCTTGAGAGACATCCCATTTGATGTAGGGTTTTCTGCCCAGTAAAACAGCATCGAATACAGAGCTTAATGAAAAGTTATTGCGCTGGGATACATAACCGATGCGTTTCGCCAGGTCGTTTCCGCTCAACCCTTTGACATCTTCTCCCATCACCACGATTTTGCCGCTTTGCTGCCGTAATATCCGGTTAATACACTTCAACAAGGTGGATTTACCGACGCCGTTGGTGCCCAGTATGGAAAGACACTCTCCTTTATTAAGGGAAAGCGTAATATCTCTCAAGACTTTGCGGCCGGGATATTGAAACGATAAACCGTCGACGACCAGGTTCACCTTCTAACACCCTCCTTCATGCCCTTCATCAGAAGATAGATGAACAGAGGCGCTCCAAGCAAAGAAGTCAAGGCCCCGACAGGCAGGACCACCGGCTTAATCACCGTTCTGGCCAGGGTATCGGCCACCAGCAGCAATACCGCTCCGGCCAGCACAGAGGCAGGAATCAGGAATCGATGGTCGGAACCTATGATCCGCCTCATAATATGCGGGCCGACCAGTCCGATAAAGCCTATCATACCCAGAAACGAGACCGTAACCGCTGTTATCAGGGAAGATATAAACAGCCCCCAAAAGCGAATTTGTGCGGTCTTGACACCCAGGCTTTTAGCCGTCTCTTCTCCGTTATCCATAGCGTTATAGTCCCATCGCTTCAAGACAAAATAGACCGTTGAAATCAGGACAATTCCGGTTATGATAAAGGTCTCGTTCCAGCTTACTCTGCCCAGGTCACCGAACGTCCAGAAAATAGCTGCCGCTATCTTTATATCCGGTGCAAAATATTGGATGAGCGTAGTTCCTGCGGTAAACAAAGCGCCCAGGGCTACACCGGCCAGGACAATCGCTTCAGGGGAAAATCCTCTTATTTTACCCAGAGCCAGAATTAGCATGGCGGCTCCCATCGAACAAATAAAAGCGCAAATGGTTACCAGATAAGGATTATTAATCACCACGGCGTCTCCCGCCGTATACATGACAGTGCCAGCTCCTAACACGATAATAGCAACGTTGGCACCGAAGGCCGCCGCATTGGAGATGCCCAGGGTTGAGGGAGAAGCCAGCGGATTCTTGAGATTATTCTGCATAACGCAGCCGGCCACGGAAAGGCCTGCGCCGGCCACTATCGCCGTGATGATCCTGGGCATACGGATCTGCCATATCACCAGCGTGGATTTTTCAGTCCCGCAACCAAAAAAGGTTTTAATAACTTCCCAGGGGTTTATGTAAGAGGAACCGGCATTGACAGAAATAACTGCCAGGATGAAAACCGCCAGCACCAAAAGCAGTAAAACCAACCACTTCCTTTTGATATAGCGGGTATAGTAACTGAGCTTGTTGCCATGCTCGAGTATTTGTTCTTTCTTACTGCTCATCGTCAATCTCTGTCTTCAGGGCAGCCGGATCTTTCAATCTGCGCAATTGGGTCATTTCTGTTTATGTAAAGATGAATTACAGGTTCTGGAAACTTTGCGGAACTTCAATCGAATCGAGACTGATTCGATTACCCTTAGCTAACGACTGCTATGCCGTCGCCGGCCAGTTGATAGTACGCCTGACCGGAACAGGCCAGACAGACGACCTTGCCGTCCTTCAGTCTGGAACGCGGCTCCATAATACTTTCGCCGCAGACAGCGCACTTAGAGCTGGAGAAGATACGGGCATAAGCCGGCACATTCACCTTGACAGATTTGATAACGAAGACTTTTTCATCAGGTACATCCAGCATTTTAAACGAGGTTTCCACCCACAATTCCCTTACTCTGGCCTGGTCGGCTTCGCTGCCGCGACGCTCAACGACTACCTTCCGAAAAAGAGCTGCCGCTTCGGGAGCCTGTTCTTCCAGGCAATCCGGTTTGACGGCTATTCTCAAGCCCTCGCCGTTCCTTCTGGTCAAAGTGAAGGCGGTTTTGCCAAAATCCCTGTAAATCAGGGCGTTGTTGCCGAAACTGCAGCCGGTAATGATTTGTACACCGTCGCTGAAACAATTATTGGTCTCCACGATGGCCAGTACTTCTTCCATGCCGGTAGATTTTTTAACACCCAGTTCCCTCATGGCCCTGGCTCCGGCTTTGACACCCAGCGCTGAAAATGAGCAATAATGCCCGTGCAGCATACCGCTTATACGTAACAATTTATGCAGGTCACCCGCATAAATAGCTTCTTCAATCTCCTGTCTGGGATTCTGCAAGTTCTCTTTATCCACATAAGCCTCCTTATTGCCTTTAGAAGTAATTGCAATTAGTTGCATTTAGTTTATATAAAAATATATAGATATCAATCGTTCGCTTTATTGCAGCTTGCGCAGAGCCCGTCCATGACCACATGCTTAAAATCAATCTTGAAATTATATTTTTCCAGCAGCATTTTTTCTACAGGTTTGAAAATATTCTCATCACAATCCAGGGTTTTACCGCATTGGCGGCAGACCAGATGATAATGATGTCCTTCCTCGGCATGATGATAGACAGTCCCGTTGTCAGACTCGCTTTTATAGACACAGGCATTCTTTTCCAGAAGGTCCAGAGTACGGTAGATGGTCGACTTGTTGACACGGGGATGTTTGGCCTGCACAAAGTTTATGATTTCCTCTGCGGTAAGATGTTCTCCGTTATCATGAATATAGTCCAGAATCGCCCGGCGAGGCTGGGTGATTCTAAGACCCTTTTTCTTTAATGTCTTTAAACAGCTCATTATTTTTGCACCTGGTTGCAATAATATCCCATTCCAGCGGTAGCTGTCAATAGAAATTGCGGTTGCCCTTTATGCGCAGTTAAGGCCAGGCGCACCAGCCGGATTCAGAGCTTAGTTAGTGAAAGCTTTATTTTCAACGCACTCTGGTTTATTTTCGACATACATAGGCCAGACCCATCTGGACTTTTGAACCACGATAGATTTCCACAATTTCAAGTCCGGCTTGTTTGATAGCATCCTCATATTCCTCACAAGAAAACAATCTTAGCGGAGGATGCTGACCTTTATAATACCGGACTTCGCCGTTCTCTCCAATCAGATAATGGTATGTAATAGCGACCGTATTTTTATTTTTACATTTAACCTTTTCCATTCTCACGATCTGGACATCGGAGGTCACTATCCTATCTGAAACCAGGGTATCCCGGAAATCTTCCAAAGTGGACCACGGCGTAAATATCAGGACGCCGCCTTGATCCAAATGCTGACTGAACAATCTCAGCGCCTTTTGCAATTTAAGTCTGGTCCGCACAAAACCTATTGACCCGTAAAGGCAGAGTACCACTCCAAATCTCTCATCGATACTGAAGTCTGTCATATCCGATTGATAAAAAGTAATCTCCGGATATCGTTTTCCGGCTATTGCCAGCATATCCGCAGATAGATCCAGTCCGGAGACCTGGAAGCGGGGATGGAAAAACTTAATATGAGTGCCGGTTCCGCAGGCGATATCCAGCACCTTATTATTGGAGTTAAGTTTATATTTCTCTATAAGTTGAATCACAAATTTACTTTCTGCAGCATAAAGGTCTTCCTTGAAGTACAGAGCATCATAATATTTGGCCAGTTGACTAAACGTATCCATCGTATCCACCTTATCCTCAAAATCAGCCTGGTAATTATAGCTTTAAAGTATGAGCGACCACAAATCGCCGGTTTTTACAAAAACAGATGGCTGCACCGTACGGTGCAGCCATCTGTTAATTTCGGCCTATAGAGCTTGAACCGAATGAACGAATTTACATTCGTTTATATTCTTCACGGAATTCGATAACCATTCCCCCCGGACTGGTATCAAAATAGCACCAGCGGCAACCCTGGAAGATGGCGGCCACCAGCATGGGATGACCTTGCTTTTGAAATTTTTCTACCATTTCATCATAGTTGGAGACACCATAGGCAATATGATGGATGCCCTCACCCTTTTCTTTAATAAATTTAGACCAGATTGATTTATCATCCAGAGGCTGCAGCAGTTCAATAGTGTGAGTACCGAATTTGACAAAAACGAGCCGTACTTTAAAAGGTTCTCCGGATATCAATTCCTCAGGTTTGGCTTCATAGTCGGACACCTCCGGTGTGCCGATGTCCCAGATCGAAGAAAGAAATCCGACGGTCTTTTCCGCATCTTTTACGGCTACTCCTAAATGACTGATGTTAGTCAGCGGTACAGTTCCATTACCCAGTTTCATTATTACCTCCCTCTTTCTCTTATCGTTATTGCCAGCAAATCTTTATAATTAGAGCTGATCAAAAGATTTAGGCTTTAGTTCCGGCAGGACAGCGCCGGAAGTTCAGATAATCTCGGCGTATACGTGCTATCACAAAAATATCTTATTCGATTAAATAGAATTATCTGTATCTGAATAAAAATTCCGAGGGATATCGAGTGGAAATACTGCCCTGATTGATGGTTAGGATTGTAACACATATCCAGTGACAGATTCAACGAACTGACAGTGAATCAACCTGTCTCTATAATCGGAGAGTCTACCCTCCTTATTATTTCTAGTTGCTCAAAGAGCACCCTTTTATTTTAGGGTGCTCTTTGATTCGATTTCCCTGTGACCTGCAAGAACAGTAATTATTTTGGCTTAAAAGGCCACCAGTTCCATTTACCCAGCCTGGAGGCTACTGCCGGTATCAGAAAGAGCTGCATAATGGCAGTGTCGATAATTACACCGATAGCCACCGTGACACCCAGCTGTAACATGAAGCGAATAGGCGACGACGCCAGCGCGGCGAAGGTGCCGGCCAGGATAATACCACAAGCCAGAATGATGAAACCCGTAGCTATGGCTGCAGTTTTTACACCTTCGGAAGTGCCTCTTTTTTCAGATTCTTCCCTGATCCTGGACATCAGGAAAATATTATAGTCCGAACCGAGAGCGATAAGCAGCACAAAGGTCACGATGGGTATCACAAAGTTAATCCCCGACTGCCCCAGCATATTTTGGAAGATCAGAGTGCTGCAGCCCATAGCGGCAAAATAGCTTAATATGACAGCCGCCAGCAGATAAAGAGGGGCTATCAAGCTGCGCAACAAGAAGATGAGTATCAGGAAAGTACAGACCACCACCAGAATCATAATATGATTGAAGTCGCTGTCAATAATATGCTTGATATCCGAATAGGTCGCCGAAGTGCCGTTATCCCCTATCTCGCAGCCGGCCAGAACGCTGCCGGAGATAGAGTCTTGCAGGGTAGTCCTGAGATTATCGATAGTGTTCAAAGCTCTGTCGGAAGCCGGGAAAGAATCCAGCACAATGTACATCCGGGTAGCCTGACGGTTATCGCTCATAAACATATTCACGACACTTTCAAGTTCCTCGGAAGTATTAAGCAATACCGGTGACAGATAAACCGGATTATCCCGGGCCGTAAACTCACTGCCGAGTGTCTCAAGCTGAGATTTCAAATCTTCCAGCTGAGTCTGAAAGGCCGCAGCAATAGCCGTGTTATCAGTTCCGGCAGCGGCAGCCAGCGTTTGAGACAGCAGATAAGTCTCCTGACCCTGAAAAGCCTGTTGCAGGGCTGTTAAGCTGCCGATTAGTTGTTGCCAGCCTGTCTGTAACTGAGCTGCCAGCACGGCCTGCTGAGCAGCCGGCAGAGTTGACATCTGAGACAGCATGGTCAAACCGTCCGTACAGATTTTTAAGGCAGACTGATAATCGACGGAAGACTGCAAATCCGGATACTGTTGTCCCAGTTCAGTCAAATAACCTTTGATAATCTGCAGGTACTGACCGGCGGCTTCCGGCACGAACTCTGAAGAGCCCGTCTGGCTCAACCGGGTTACCAGTGTTTGCAGCTGATTGCCGACACCGGCCTGAGTTTTAATCTGTTCAAGCTCAACCTGTAAATTATCCAGATCAGCTAAAACACGCTGATAAGAGGTATCATCCTGCACCCAGCTGAAGTTGTCTCCCAACTCAAGCATATAAGCGTTTAACAATTGAAAACCCTGAGTTGTAGACGGACTGAACAGACTGCCGATATCCTGTCCGGAGGAGTTTAACGACTCAGCCAGAGTAGCCAGTTGCCCTGATACCGTCAGGGCCGGCAGCGGTTCGCTGCCACCCTGCGGATTGATAATACTTTTGATATTGAGAACTCCGTCTACCCGGCTCAGATCATTTACAGTGTCTTTTAGCGCCGTCAGGTATTGCGGAGAGGTCAGGTCTATCCCTGCGGGAGATGCCAGGACAGTGTCGACCGGCTCCATTTCTCCAATATCATAATGATCTTCCAAAACATTATAGCCTTTGATTGATTCATATTTGGTAGGCACTTCTTCAGTCTGGTCAAACGACCTGTTGAACTGGGGGTAGAAGACACAGGGAATAGCCAGTATTACTAAAACCACGATTATAACCCGCACCGGTTTTCCCGTAGCCAGATGGGAAATTCGCTGGAAAAACGGCACTCTGGTTTTACCGGCTTTACCCCTGCCGGGCTGTACCACCTGTTCATGAGTCGGCCAGTAAAGGTACTTACCCATAATAGAAGCCATAGCCGGAGCCAGGGTAAGCGCTGCCAGCAGAGTAATAAAAACAGTTAAACCCATCAAAGGCCCCATGGTCTTCAGCATCTCAAATCTGGCGATGGCCATACCGCATAAACCGATAATTACAGTAAAAGCGCTGGCGGTAATAACTATACCAATCTTGCTGATGGTATGTCGCATAGCCGCCACCCGGCTGTCCTGTACTTTAAGTTCTTCGCGGAAGCGGGAGACCATAAACAGACAGTAATCGGTACCCACCCCGAAAACCAGTACTATTACCAGCGCATCCAGTTGAGACCAGACAGAGACTCCGGCCTGCGCGATGAACCCCAGGGCACCGCGCGAGACAAGATAGGCTGCGCCGATCGTTATCAGCGGCACCAGTGAAGCTACCGGCGAACGGTAAATAATCAGGAGTAAAACGATTACCAGCAATATGGTTATTAAGGTAGTCCGGTCCAGGCTCTGCAGAATGGCGTCCTGCAGGTCGGCAATAATGCCTCCCTCACCGGAAACATAAACCTGCATATCAGTGGGAACTGACTTCAGGTGGTCCCGGAGGGCTTCAACAACTTCATTGTTATCAATCGCCCCGGAAGTGCCTACACTGAGAATCATCGTGGTATTATCAGGACTTATCAGGGTCGCTTCAAGCTGCGGATTATCAAATATCGAATTGGTTTTATTTACCGATAAAGCACTACCCTCTGACGAATTTAACCAGGCCCAGATATCGCGGGCAGCGGTTAAATCACCCTCGGACAGACCTTCTGCATCATAAAAGACCAGGCTGATACTGGAGACGGCTGAATCAGGAAAATATTGCCGGATTAATTCACGGCCCTGGCCGGATTCCGTATCTTCAGGTAAAAAGGCTGAATTATCCAGTTTACCTACTTCTTTAAGTGAAGGAGCAAAAATCAGCATAACTGCGGCCAGAATAACCCAGACCGCAATTATCCAGATACGGTATTTTACTACGAAATTACCCACACCTTTGAACATAAACTGTTAACCTCCGCAAACCGCATGTTATTAAAATAATTCGGAACACTCTGATTTTGATAGTATTGTTGGTGATTTTCGGCCTTGCCCCTCCTCCCTTCTCATCATTTTATGCATATACACATACAGATAATATACACATGTATATTTATATTGTATAATGTATGTATAAAATAACAAGAAACAAAATGCGCCCGCAGTAGTTTAAGCTACAAAAACTAAAAAGATGTCGCCGGATTAACTGCCGAACTAACAGGGAGGAAAGAAAAATTGGTTACTAAAAATGATAAACAACCACAGGATTTGCGGATTAAAAGAACCTTCAAATTACTTTCCGAAGCGCTGCTGGCCTTACTGGAAGAAAAGCCCCTGGACGATATAGATGTTAAAGATATTTGTGAACGGGCGATGGTCCACCGGACAACTTTTTATAAGCATTTCGAGGATAAATACCATTTAATGAGGTATTGTATTCAACGTCTACAGGACCAGTTTAATTCGGCCAGTCTGGCGGAATATGACAGAAAGAATCCCCGGACTTACTATCTGAACCTTATCAAGCAGGTCTTGCATTACTTCAGGGAACATAAAAGAATGCTGCTGCTATTGATAAACCAGGGCAAGACCGATTCTCTGGTGATAATGCTACATAACCTCATTTCAAAAAACATCCAGCAAAAGCTTAGAGAAGAAGAGACCGGAGGGACTATCTTCCGGGTGCCGATTCCGATACTGGTGGAATACCATATTGGAGCCTTAACCTCTTTAGCCCTGTGGTGGGTAAAAAATTCTATGCCTTATTCGGAGCAGCAGATGCTGGGATATATCGATTCACTGCTCTATGTCGATGATTCGCTGAGAACGCGGTAAAACGCATCAACCGCTAAGCATCTTGTAAACTCTGCCTCTAAAGCCGTTTGCGCTGCCAGCGGCCGGCCCGGAAATAAATCAGATAAGCGATAGCTGCCGCTATAAAGCTGGCTGCGACTGCCCATCTCACGCCAAACGCTCCCAGGGCGGTATACCGGCTCAGGATGAAGGCTAGCGGCAGCTGCACCAGCCACATCATGGTCAGCATCACCAGCATGGGAACCAGGGTGTCACCGGCCCCGGTCACGCTGTTTTGCAGTACGATGACCACACTCATGGCCAGATAACCAGCCACCGCGATTCTCAGGAAGGTTCCGCCGGTCTTTACCAGCTCAGGGTCTGAATTAAACAGGCTGATTATATTTTCCGCCCATATCAACAATATCACCGAACAAACTGCCATAAAGCCCAATACCAGCAACATCGCCAGCCAGCCGCTTTTAGCTGCCTGTTCCGGTTTCCGGGCGCCCAGATTTTGACCGACCAGCACTCCTGCGCCGGTCCCCAGACCAATCCCGGGAGTGTTTACAAACGATTCAATCCTGGCCAGCAGGTTATGGGCCGCCAGTGGCACAGTACCGAAGGGGACCATCAAAGAGGTTAAAATCAGGTCGCCTAAAGCCTTGCCCAGTCCGGATACCGAGGCCGGCAGGCCTATTTTCAAAATGCGCCAGATGGTATTCAAGTTGGGGTAGAAGTCCCGTATGGTCAACTGCAGACGGGTCTTGCCGCTAAAGAGCACCCAGAAGCAAATAAGCATTCCCAGCCCGGTTGTGCTGATATAAGTGATAGCCGCTCCGGTAACACCCAGTGCGGGAAATATCCACCAGCCCAGAACCATAAAAGGGCACAACACGGCGTTGAATAACCTGATGACAATGGCAATTTTCAGAGGTGTCATAGTGTCTCCGGAAGCCTGCATCACCGCAAAGGAAGTCATCCAGAAGGCTTCAGTCACCCAGCCGGCCGTCACGATCTGCAGATATTTGACTCCTTCGCTAACGGCGTCAGGCTCAAGACCGAATAGACCGAATAGCTGTCTGCCGCAGAAGACCCCGATCAAAGCTATCAGCAGGCTGTACACAGCGCTGATAAGGTAGGATTGTCCGGTGATACGGTTGGCGGACGGCATATCGCCGGCTCCCACATAGCGCGCTACCATCGCCCTCTCTCCGATGCTAAGGCCGTTTTTGATAGCCAACACCAGCAGCACCATGATGCCGCCCACGCCTATGCCCGCAATGGAAGCCGGCCCCAGCTTGCCTACCCAGATCATCTCCAGTAGCAGGTTCACAGAATAGAGAGCAGTTAGAAGTATAGCCGGCCAGGACAGCTGCAAAAGATTTTTGGTCACACTGCCGCTGGTCCAGTCCTTAAAGCCGCTCACTTTTTCCCCGGGAGAGCCGGTTGAGTTAGACATCTTGCATTGCCTTATTTTACCTGAATCAGATTACGCTTTATCCAATCGACAAAGGCAATATTATATATCACGTAAAACAAAGGGATGTTGGCGAAATTATACCACATCTGGAAGGTAAAAACTCTCTGAAAAAACGTCGGGATATCCAGGTTGAAATATTCACAGCATAACATCAGGTTAATTTATCTGCCGAATAGACAGCCCAATTATCAGAACCCGGCAGAGGCCGCAACGTTTATAATATATCACAACGGGAAGTAATTACTGCAAAGGCTGCAGCCTTGATCGACACCTGCGGCGACACCGCCGGTAAATCAATCTTAGTTAAGGTGACCCGGCCGTATGACTTCGGGTTGGCACTGCATGGGCTTGACCCTAAAACAGGATTGATCTGGCACTTTCCCGCAAACCGGCTGCTATTTGAGTTAAATGGCTGGTTTGATTGATTGCTAACTGCAACCTTTTTGCAAAAGCGGCGTTGTATAAGCAATGGACTCCGAACAGGAAAAGCATCTCATAGAACTGGCGAAGCATAGTCCAGAGGCCTTTGGCGAGTTATATGAAGAATATTACTCAGCCGTTTTTGGATATGTTTTGAGGAGAACTGCCAGTATCGAAATATCCCAGGATGTTACTGCGGAGGT
>DAOUFH010000233.1:0-13311 GCA_034429955.1 Dehalococcoidales bacterium | reverse complement strand
TGCGGGTTGCTGTATTACCTGCTGACCCAGAAGCGACACTGGAAGGCCCTCTGGTATGCCGTCTTTCAGTCGCTTCTGGCGGTGCTGCTCTGCCTGGTGGCTTGGCTTTTTGATTTCAAGCCCGTATATCTCTACACCGGTGAAATAATGATTATGGCCATCGGTTTCGGCGTCTTTATTCCCTGGTTTGATCAGAAGAGTCTGCGTCAGTATTCATAAAGGCTTCACTCTCTGTCTGCGGGAGCGCAGGTGAAACGTCCTGGTCATCCGGTCCTGCGGTCAGATTGGCTTTTCTTCTTAACCACAGTGCTGCCACGGTAGCCAGGACTGCAATAACTGCGATGTAAATTTCGATCTCAATAGAGTTCAACAGTCCCAGCGAGATCAGAATAACGCCGTAATTGGTCAGAGCGTGGATTCCGGCTGCAATCAAATAAAACTGCCAGCCTTTGCCTTTCGCCAGGCCGTAACCGGCTATGGCGCCTGCCGCGATATGCATGCCGACCACGAAAAAGCGTTCCCAGAAACTCATAAGTGCTGTTGCACCATACAGTTGGACGGTGCTCCAGGTAAAACCTGAAGCTAAAACAGAGTTGTGTACCCAAATTGCTTCGAACAGGCCGAAGCCGGCGCCGGAGATAGCGCCTGCAATCAGTCCGGTGCGCAGGTCCAGCTGTTTACCGTTTTTCAGCCAGAAGAAGATAACCGGCAGTAGTTTGGTGCCTTCCTGCACCAGACCTGAAATTAAAATCAGAGGTATGCCGGTCAGAGCCAGGTATTTTACGAATACGCTGTTGCCCATAACCCGCAGCATAAAATCCTGGTACCAGCTTTGCAAGGGTACCTGAATGAAAGCAATCGCACACCAGGTGATGACCGCACTGGCTATTAGAATCAGCCAGCCCCAGCCCTTTTTCAACAGCCCCGGCAGATAAAATGCCAGCCAGATGGCCCCGAATACCAGAGCGATGCCGATGGCGATGAAAACCATCTTAACACTCAGACCGGGGATATCGTAGAAAGACCGGAACATGTTCAGCATGGTTTCTAACATTCTTGCCTCTCCTCACTTTTCTGCCTGTAGCAGTTCCAGGCCGCCTGATGCCGCCTGCAATACGGTTTTATTCAAACCACTGCCCGGCCACCAGCCGGTTCTGGTCGAAGACCATGCGGACTTTAAAATCGCCTTTTTCGTATTTAGCGCTGTAATGTACGATGATGTAAGCATTGTCATCAATGGTCTGCTCTTCGGCACTCAGGAAACTTTTCGATATGTACTTGCCCAGCTGGTTATTGATCTGCTCTACGCTTTGGGCAAAGGCCTGCTCGCTGAGAGAGGCTTTCGCTTCGGCATTAAAGTACTGGATGTATTTAGCATAATCATTTTCACTCAACCCTTGCAGGGTGGTCTCTGTAGCAGGGTCGGCATATTCCCGGATAGCGGCTGTCTCGGGATCAGTACTGGTGCTGGAAGTGGTGGATTCAGTGGTATCGCCTGAACAGCTTGTTCCCAGCAGGCAGACCGCCAGGAAAAGCGGGATAATCATGCCAAGAATGCTTTTTTTCATTGTACTTACCCTCCTTTGCTGTTATAATTATCATATAACAGTTTAGTTTTGTCAACCTTTTCTCATCTTCATCAGGTAAGTGTATTTTATAAAGTGTCAGGAGGGTGCAAGTTATGCCTGCTGATTTCACAGCCATAGGCCGGATGCTACCTTTTATACTGCCTGTATTATTGATAGAATTGGGTTTGATGGTCTTCGCCCTGGTGGATGTGGTCAAAAGAAAAAGGGTAAGGGGCGATAACAAGGTAGTCTGGATTTTGATTATTATACTGGTTAATCTGATCGGTCCGATTATTTATCTGGCAATCGGCCGCAAGGAGGATGAGGTTGATAGCGATCAAGACTGAAAAGCTGACCAAGACTTACGGAAAGGTACTGGCCTTGCAAGCTCTGGACCTGGAAGTGCCTGAGAAAAGCGTTTTCGGTTTCCTGGGGCCTAATGGAGCAGGCAAGTCTACCACGGTCAAACTGCTGACCGGTTTCTCTCAGCCCACCTCAGGTCAGGCCTGGGTTGCCGGTGAGAAGGTGGGCACTGATAATTCCAGGCTGCAATTCAAGACCGGTTTTTTACCGGATGTACCGGCCTTTTATAACTGGATGAGCGGCCGGGAGTTTTTGCATCTGGCAGGGGAACTGTTTCAACTTGATTCGGCGGAGATCCAGCGGAGGACTGACGAACTGCTGGAACTGGTAGGCTTAAAGCAGGCCGCCAAACGCAAAATCGGCGGTTATTCACGCGGTATGAAACAGCGTCTGGGTATTGCCCAGGCTCTGATTAACCGGCCTCAGGTACTTTTTATGGATGAGCCTACCTCAGCACTGGACCCTATCGGCCGGCGCGAGGTGCTGGACCTGGTCTCGCAGCTGAAAAGCCGGTCTACCATTTTCATGTCTACGCATATCCTGTCCGATGTCGAAAGGGTCTGCGATATGGTAGGAATAGTCAATAAGGGAGAATTGATTGAAGTCTCCGATATAGCCGGATTGCGCAGCCGCTATGCCCTCTCTACTTTCGAGATGGAATTTCTGGAGGATGCCCGCGATTTCGTTAATTCTCTGCGTCCGCTGCCCTGGCTGTCTGAGCCTCAGGCTGTACTTGAGAGAGGCCGGCCCCTGGTCAGGGTCAAAGCGGTCGACCTGGATAGAGCCCGCCGCGAACTACCCGGTCTGGCGGCTGCCAGCGGACTGACTCTGACACGCTATGAAATGATGGTGCCGGACCTGGAAGATATCTTTATGCAAATTGTCAACGGGAGGGCACGGAAATGATGGGTTTTGGTCCTCTGCTTAAGAAAGAAATCGTCGAACAGTTGCGTACTCATCGTCTTTTAATTGTAGGCGTGATTTTCCTTTTCTTCGGACTGACCACGCCGCTGTTGCTGTATTACATGCCGGAGATTATGCAAATGGCCGGTGTGGCAAACTCCATCGAAATCCCCCAGGCTACCGCGGCCGAATCGATGGCGGAATTTGCCAGTACGATCGCTCAGATAGGTCTGCTGGTAATAATTCTGACGGCTATGGGCACTATTGCTAACGAATATAAACACGGAACGGCCTATTTGACGCTCAGCAAACCTGTCAGCCGGCTGGCTTTTGTAACAGCCAAATTTACCGCCGGGGCTCTGACTATGCTGGTCTCTTTAATTGTTTCAGCTCTGATTTGTTATGCCTATTCAGTCTGGCTGATAGGCCCCCTGGCCTTTTCCGGCTTTCTGATGCAGACCGGCCTGACGGCCCTGTTTTTATTGTTCGTTCTGGCTTTGACGGTCTTCTTCTCCAGTATTTTCAAAAATTCCCTGGCAGCCGGAGGGCTTTCTTTGGGAGTGATAATTTTGCTGGCGCTTATAGCCAGCCTGCCCAAGATCGGTAATTATTTACCCGGTAAACTGACAGGCTGGAGCCTGGATGTGCTGGACGGCGTCAGTACGCCTTACTGGTGGGCGCTGGGGATCACTGTCGTATTGATTGTACTGGCGGTGTACTTTGCCCAGATGATTCTTAAAAAGAGGGAAGCGTAATTTATAGAATAACCTTCAGTGGGACAGCTGATGATAAAACAGGCTTAGCCGGCGGGACCGGGTTGTATCAGACTTAGCAGAAAGCTATCTATTTCATCTACGTAACCGATATCGGCGCGGGTATCCCACAGCCGGATAGCCGCAATCTCTGAATTGGCTGTAAACTGTTCAAGATGAGTTAATTCAGTGAAGTATAGTAAGCCGTCTACCGTTCTCCGTCCGGTCGGTTTGTATAATCTGAGCGCCCCCTTCAAATTCAGTCCTGTTACAATTTGTCCGGTTTCCTCGAAAACTTCACGTTTGGCAGCCTCCAGCGGGGCTTCCCCGCTTTGCATTCTGCCTCCGACGATTTCCCAGGCTTCCCGTTGCCGGTGATAAACCATCAGATATTGTTGACTGTACTGCAGAGCAACCAGCACGAAAGTTGGAGTATAACCCGCTATTTGAACAACCTGTTCCTTCGCTGTGGAGGTGATATTCACCAGCTGAGTGCCTGCTCGGTTCACTCTGATTCCGGAGGGCTGCATTTTTCCTCCAACCGGCATATTGATCCGGCCGCTTTTATTTAACTGCCTGAAACCTTTATAATCTAAGGCATATTCATTGTGCCGGATTGTGAGGTTATGTTCAAGGTCGAACGGTACACCTTATCCAAAGCCAAAATGCTTTATCTGCTGGATAAATTCAAAGACGATTCCTCCAGTATCGCCTCATTATATATTCCTCCCGCTCAAAGTTTAAAAACGATTGCAGGCCTGCTGGAGACCATCGGCGAGGCTGAGCAATTTCCTGAAGACCTGGCTCAAAATATCGAGAAGTCCGTCACCGGAGCGGTGCTTTTCAGCAGCCGGACTCAACACTATCTGGTGCTGCCTCCTTTTCCTGTTGCCGACGAACGCAACGCTGCCGTCTGTGAGATAGGGCCGCTGGTGCGGTTACTGGAACAGGAATTTATTCTGGCTCTGATAGTGGTCAGGCTGGGGGCTTTCGCCATAGGGGTTTATGCCGGAGAACAGCTGCTGAGTTCCAAAGTCGGGACCGGCAACGTGCATTCCCGACACCGTCAGGGCGGCTCTTCCGCCCATCGCTTCGAGCGGCACCGTGATAAACAGATCGAGACCTTTTTTACCCGTGTCGGAGACCATCTCAGAGAGCAACTGGAACCTTATGCCGGACAGATCAGGTGGGTTATCTACGGCGGTACCTATCAGACGGTGCTGGACTTCCGCAAACAGTGCCGCTTTACCCAGCAATTCGATGCCCGGACCCTGGACTTGCTGCTGAATATCCGCGAACCTAAACAGTCCGGCCTGGAAGAGGCGATTCGAACGGCCTGGTCGTGCCGCATCGTTAAGTGGGTCAGGGAGTAAAAAATACTATAGTTGTCAGCTATCAGCTTTGATGCCTATTTACAGAAACAGGGACTTAAAGTAATTAGATACCTGGATACGGATGTGTTAACTAACATCGAAGGTACAATAGAGAATCTCTTGACCGTTCTTTAAGCCTGGCGGTTAAAATCCCCCTTGTATTCCCCCTTTATCAAAGGGAGAATTAAAGAGGGATTTTGATAAGCGTGGTAAATAAAATTCAAAATACGCAAATAATAAGTTCGAAGCAAATTCGAATGATCGAAATCCAAAAACCAGCGTCAGCGCGAATATCTTTACACCTGAAGCGATCTCATAGAATAGGAAGATTCAGTATCAGGAGAGGGCGAGGCATTGTGAACTAGCTGGTCGGCCTCTCCTTATCTCGAAACTAAAAACGAATAACAAAAAACAATTACTAATAACTTTCCTCTCCTCTATCCGGGTCTATGGTATAATTACTCAAGGAGGTGGAAAAGGTATGGGACTAGAAAACGAAAACACCAGCGGCGTCTACGTCATGCGCGTCGCGGCCATGTTGACCGGGATGCATCCTCAAACACTCAGGAAATATGAACGCGCCGGTTTGCTTGAACCCTCGCGCAATAAAAAGCTAAGAATGTATTCAGATAAAGATATTGCCCGTTTAAAAATGATTAAACATCTGGTTGATGATGTAAAGCTCAACATCGCCGGCGTTAAAGTGGCCCTGGCTATTCATGACGCGGTAGTGGTAATCCGCAGACAACTGGCTGCCAGTGAACTGAGCAGTGAAAAACGCAAACAGCTGATTCAGTCGCTGGAGGATAGCATTGCGCATCTGGGTTCTATTTTGGGACATGATGATATGACCCTTTCCGCTGAAGGGATATAAGGTTAGTAAACGGTTTATACCGCGGCGGGTATCGTTTTTTCGATACCCGCTTTCTTTTTCAAGTCAAGGGTATGTTAAAATAAATAGTCTGAATATGAAACTCGATTTGGAAAGGATAAGTAAATGAACCAATTGGAAGAAGGTACTCAACTGCAGCTGGATTTCTCCAAGCTGGCCAAAGCTTCGGCAGCCTGTCCCGACGTGATTCCCTGTGCCGTGCAAAATGTCGATACGGGTGAAGTTATTTTAATCGCCTATGTCAATCAAAAAGCGCTCAAGGCCTCGGTCGAAAGCGGTACGGCGGTGTTCTGGTCTACCTCCCGCAATGAATTGTGGGAAAAGGGTAAAACTTCGGGTGAGGTTTACGATTTGCTGGAAGTCTATGTCAATTGTGAACAAAATTCTCTGGTATATAAGGTCAGACCTCGCAAGGGAGGAATCTGCCATACTAAAAATAAAAAAGGCCAGCCCCGCAACTGTTATTACCGGCGGCTCAATTTCAAGACCTGGGAACTGGAAAATCTGGACCCTTAGTTTATAATTGTGGTTTAAAAAAGGCGGCCTGAAGGCCGCCTTTTTGTTTAAGTCTGGACCGGGCGGGCAGCCACAAGGGCCGCCCGCTCAACCCTTCTCTGAATCAAAAGTGTTACTTATGTTCTGGTTAAATCCCGCCACTATATAAACTTAGACCCTAAAAATTACTACTTGAAACTGTTATCTGTATTCATTTCTATGATGGTGTATTACAATGTAATTAACATTGCAACTCCATACTTAAATACTGGTTGGATTATAAGGAGGACTTAGAATGAGACCCGCTACTATTCGCCCCGGTATTTTTGCGGTAGGTGCTATTGATTGGAACCGCCGCTTGTTTGATTCTTTAATCCCTCTGCCGGATGGTACCAGCTATAACTCCTATCTGGTGAAGGGCAGCGAGCAGACGGCCTTAATAGATGCAGTCGATCCTGCTATGACCGATACCCTCTTCAAGCACCTTGATGAATTAAAGCTGGAAAAGCTGGACTATCTGGTAGCCAATCATGCCGAACAGGACCATTCCGGCAGCATTCCGGCTGTTCTGGAGAGATATCCGGATGCCAAACTGGTGGTCAACAGCAAGTGTAAAAACTTCCTGATTGATTTACTGGCTATTCCCGAATCCCGCGTTCTGGAAATCCAGGACGGCGGCACACTTTCGCTGGGTGACCGCACTCTGAAATTTATCTTTACTCCCTGGGTGCATTGGCCGGAAACCATGGTGACCTATCTGCAGGAAGAAAAAATACTCTTTAGCTGCGATTTCTTCGGTTCTCATCTGGCTACAACCGATTTGTATGTCACCGATGAAGGCCAGGTCCACGAATCTGCCAAACGCTATTTTGCCGAAATTATGATGCCTTTCCGCACCAATATCGAAAAGAACCTGGAAAAAATCAAAGGGCTGGATATAGACATCATCGCTCCCAGCCACGGGCCTCTATATAACCGTCCCGAGTTTATTCTCAAGCTCTGGCATTCCTGGGTTTACGATGAACCTAAAAACATCGCGATTATCGCCTATGTTTCCATGCACGGCAGTACAGCCTTGATGGTCGAGCATCTGACTCAATCGCTGGCCCGCAGGGGTGTGGAGGTCAAAGTCTTTGACCTGACCGTCACCGATATCGGCAAGCTGGCCATGGAACTGGTAGATGCTGCCACCGTCATAATCGGTACTCCTACGGTACTGGCTGGTCCGCATCCGGTGGCCGCGCAGGCCGTCTTCCTGGCTAATGCTTTACGCCCGAGATTGAAATATGTCGCTTTGATTGGTTCCTACGGCTGGGGCGGTAAAACGGTCGAAACTGTCAAAGGTATGTTGTCCAATCTCAATGTTGAACTCTTTGAGCCTCTTTTGATTAAAGGTCTGCCCAGACAGGCGGACTATGACAACCTGGAGAAGCTGGCTGAAACGATTGCTGAAAAGCATCAGACTCTGCCTATGCCGTCTTCCTGGCACATTTCATAAACAAGTGGAGGCAGCCTATGCCATTTGAACTAAATATCCTGATCGGCGGTGAAGCCGGTCAGGGTATTCAGACCATAGGACATATCCTGGGCAAAACTTTTGCCGCCGGCGGCCTGCAGGTATTCGCTGACCAGGACTATGAATCGCGTATCAGGGGCGGCCATAATTTTTATCGCATCAGGGTCTCCGACAGTGTGGTTACGGCGCAGTCTGACCTGCTGGATATTCTGGTGGCTTTGGATTCAGCTACACTGGATTTACATAAAACAGCATTGAAATCCGGAGGCCTGGTGATTGCCGATTCAGCGGAGGGTAAATCCGATTGGCCTCTGCAGATAACGGTCTCACTGGAAAAGATGGCGCTGGAAGCCGCCGATGATAAAATAATGGCCAATTCAGTCGCTATTGGAATCGTAATGGGGTTGTTGCAATTCCCCTTCGCAGTGCTTTCCGGCGTTATAAAAAAGATATTCAGCAAGTCCGCCGTTGAAGTGGCTGAAAATAACAGCCAGGCCGCAAAAGCCGGCTATGATTATGCTCAAAGCCATAAACCGGCCGGTTTCAATCTGGACTGTTCAGCCGTGGAAGGACAGTCAGCTCTGTATATCAACGGCAACGAGGCTATCGCTCTGGGTGCTCTGGCCGGCGGCTGTAAATTTGCCGCAGTTTATCCGATGACTCCCATCACTTCGATTCTGGAGTTTTTGGCGGATAAAGGCCGCAAGTTCGATTTGCTGGCTGTGCAACCGGAAGATGAGATCGCTGCCATCAATATGGTAATAGGGGCGGCCTGCGCCGGCGTCCGGGCCATGACGGCTACTTCCGGCAGCGGGTTTGCTTTGATGGTAGAGGCTCTGGGCCTGGCCGGCATGACGGAGACTCCGGCGGTCATCATATTAGGGCAGCGCCCCGGACCGGCCTGCGGTTTGCCCACCCGTACCGAGCAGGGTGAACTATTATTCGCTATTCATGCCGGCACCGGCGAGTTTCCCAAAATAGTGCTGGCTCCGGCTAACGCTGAAGAAGCTTTTTATTTGACTGCCGGGGCTTTCAACCTGGCCGAGCGCTTTCAACTGCCGGTCATCATTCTGACCGATACCCATCTGGCCAACTCCTACTCAACCGTGCCGGTTTTCGATTTAGACTCGGTTAAGATTGAGCGGGGAGAATGGCTGACGGACAGTCCCGGCGAACGCTATCTCAGGTATCAATTGACGGACTCCGGTATATCTCCGCGCCTGCAGCCCGGCCTGTCGGCAGCGGTAGTTTCAGTCGACGCCGATGAACATGATGAAGAGGGTCATTTGACCGAAAGCGCCCGCTTCCGGACTGAACAGGTCAGCAAACGTTTGAAGAAGTATGCTGCTGCTTTACCGGCGCTGAATAAGCCGCGCTTCGATAGCATCCCCGGAGCACAAATCAACCTGATTGGTTGGGGCAGCACTTATGGGGTTATCCGTGAGGCCGCTGCAATCTTGAGAAAAGGCGGCCGGCCGGTCAATCATCTCCATTTCAGTGAAATCTGGCCTTTCCCGGCGGATTTTGTGAAAAGCGCTATGCAGTCTGCTCCGCAGAATGTAGTAATTGAAAACAATGGCACTTCCCAGTTGGCCTATCTTATCCGTGCTCAGACCGGTCTAAGAGTGAATCATTGTATCAATAAATGGGACGGTCGTCCTGTATCGGCGCAATTCATCCTGGATAGGTTGGAAAAGGAGGTCCTTTAGATGCTGCAGGAATCCGACTTCCTTTCAAACGTTGAGAATCAGTGGTGCCCGGGCTGCGGTAATTTCGGCATTCTGAAAGCGGTTAAGAAAGCCCTGGTGGAATTACAGATCAGGCCTGAACAGTTGATGCTAGTATCGGGTATCGGCCAGGCCGGCAAATTTCCGCATTATCTGAAATGCAATGTGCTGAACGAACTGCACGGGCGGACGCTGCCGGCTGCAGCTGCGGCCAGGCTGGTCAATCCGGAATTGACGGTTATTGCCGTAGGCGGCGACGGTGACGGTTACGGCGAGGGCGGTAATCATTTTCTGCATGCCATGTCACGCAATATCGACTTTACCTATCTGGTGCATGATAACCGGGTCTATGCCCTGACCAAAGGCCAGGCTTCTCCGACCAGTGACGCCGGTTTTGTGACCAAAACCACTCCCGGTGGTTCCGGACAGCCGCTTAATCCCCTGGCGGTAGCTATCGCTGCCGATTGTTCCTTTGTGGCTCGTGGTTTCGCCGGAGATATCACCCATCTGAGCAGCCTGCTGGTGCAGGCTATTACCCATAAAGGTTTTGCCTATGTGGATATTTTACAGCCCTGCGTCAGCTTCAATCACATCAATACCTATGAGTTTTATCAGAAGCGGGTCTATAAACTGGAGGACGATAAGGACTATAATCCGGCGGACAGACAGGCCGCTTTCCTCAAATCTTTGGAATGGGGTGAGAGAATACCAATAGGCGTGTTATATAAAAATCCGCGAGAGTTATTTCAGTCGCATTACCCTGTATTGCAGGGTGCTCCGCTGGTCAAGCGGCCGGATTCTCCGGCTGTGCGTATCGCGCCCCTGTTGCAGGAGTACCTGTAGATAATATCAATAAATCCCATAACTCACCGGGGGAAAGAGGATTTTGATTAATGATTTATGAGAGATCTGGTTTTTAAGTCTTATAAAATTCGGTCTATTATTCCTGAATCATAAATCTTAAATCACCTCCCTTTCCCGGTACTGTAAACTCGCCCATACCCATTGCCTCCGGCTGCTTAAAAATGATAGCATGGAGAGTCTGCCGGACTATTCGGCCGATTTGCAGAGATCCGCTTAAAATCTTGCTTTCAGGGAGGGAACAATTGCCGACCGCTGGAAAATTCAATAAAAAGACCGTCAGGGATATTGAAGTCAAAGGTAAAAAAGTGCTGGTCAGGGTGGACTATAATGTGCCTCTGGATAAAGACGGCAAAATAAGCGATGACAGCCGTATTCGTGCCAGTCTGCCCACTATCAATTACCTGCTGGATCACCAGGCTGCGGTCATTCTCTGCTCACACTTCGGCCGGCCTAAAGGCAAAGTGGTGGAATCCATGCGGCTGGGACTTGAAGCCGAACGCCTCTCTCAATTACTGGGCAGACCAGTGACCGCGCTGAAGGACTGCATCGGACCTGATGTTGAAAAAAACGCGGCGGCTTTACGCCCGGGTGAGATTATTATGCTGGAAAACCTGCGCTTCCATGCCCAGGAAGAAGCCAATGACGAGGCCTTCGCCCGTTCTCTGGCCGGACTGGCCGATATCTATGTCAATGATGCCTTTGGAACAGCCCACCGGGCGCATGCCTCCACTGCCGGGGTAGCCCGCTTCTTGCCAGCGGTCTCCGGTTTTTTGATGGAGCAGGAATTGAATGTCCTGGGCAGTTTGCTGGAGAAGCCTGCTCATCCCTTTATCGCCATTATGGGTGGGGCCAAAGTCAGCGATAAAATGGGGGTTGTGCGCAATATACTGGATAAGGTCGATGCCCTGCTGATAGGCGGCGGAATGGCGGCTAATTTCCTGAAGGCTCAGGGACTGTCGGTGGGTGCTTCCGCCATCGAGGTCGACCAGCAGGATTACACCAAAGAGATGATACAGAAGGCTGTGCTGAAAGGGGTGCGTCTTTTGTTGCCGGTGGATGTAGTGGCGGCGGAAAAGCTGGATGCCGCAGCTGCCCATAGAGTGGTACTGACGAATGAGATTCCCTCCGGCTGGCTGATTGCCGATATCGGACCTCAAACCGTCCGTCTTTTCAAAGAGGAGATCGAAGCCTGCCGGACCGTCTTCTGGAACGGGCCGATGGGTGTTTTTGAGATGGAGCCTTTCTCACAGGGTACCCGTCAGGTGGCTCAGACTATGGCCGGGCTAAAGGCTACGACCGTGGTTGGCGGAGGTTCGACCGCAGAATCGGTAGAAATTATGGGGCTGACCTCTAAAATGACGCATGTCTCGACCGGCGGAGGAGCTTCTCTGGAACTGTTGGAAGGACTGGAACTGCCCGGTGTAGCCGCCTTACTGGACAGGTAAAAACAAGGCAGTTTTATAAAGGCCGGGCTGAAAGCCCGGCCTTTTTTTAACTTTAATTTAACCTTGTTTTAAGCGTAAAGTACTCTTTTAAATATTCTGCTTTGTGCTATGATAGAACCGGATGCCGTGATTATGGCAACAAGCAGGTGTATATGGAGAATATTGCTAGACATAATATCCACTGGAATCAACGCACCAAGATTGTCTGTACCCTGGGACCAGGGGTCAATTCTTCTCAAATGATCAAACGTTTAATCCGGGCGGGCATGAATATCGCCCGCATCAACCTGTCCCACGGCAATCTGGATGAACATGCTCACTTTATTGCGATGGTTCGTGATAACGCTGAGCGCCTGGGCAGTAATGTGGCCATATTGGCCGATTTGCCCGGCCCAAAATACCGTACCGGTGAATTGCAGCAAAATTCCGTACTATTGATGCGTGACTCTGAAGTGCGCCTGACCAATAAAGCGCTGCTGGGCAATGACAAAGTCATTCCTATCAACTTCCCTAACCTGGCTGCTGATGTTAAAACCGGCTGTAAAATACTGGTAGATGACGGCAATATCCAGCTTAAGGTCAAAGAGGTTGAGGGTGATGATGTAGTCTGCAGAGTGACTGCCGGCGGAGTGTTGACCAAAGGCCGGGGAGTAGTGGTGCCCGGTGCGCCTGTGCGAGGACCCTTTGTGACAGACCAGCTTAAAGCCAATCTGGATTTTGTGGTCGAACAGTTGCCGGATTATATCGCTTTGTCTTTCGTGACCAAACCTGAAGATGTCTTGCAGGTACGTGCGATACTGACCTCCAGAGATGTGGATATTCCGATTATCTGCAAGATAGAGAGAGCCGAAGCCGTTAAGAATTTCGACAAAATACTGGAAGTCAGCGACGGAGTGATGGTAGCCAGGGGCGATTTAGGTGTCGAGATAGCGCTTAAAAAAGTGCCCATGGTGCAGAAAGAGATTATTTACAAATGCAACCGGGCCGGCAAGCCCGTTATTACTGCCACGCAAATGCTGGAATCGATGGTCAACACTTCCAGGCCCACCCGGGCCGAGGTGACCGATGTTGCCAATGCCATTCTGGATGGGACGGATGCCATTATGCTCTCTGCCGAGACTTCAGTGGGTAAATATCCTGTACAGGCGGCTGCTATGATGTGCTCGATAGCCCAAGAGACTGAGCGACACCTTTCTTATGAACAGCTTTTGAACCAGAGAGCGGAATTCCTGGAGAATCAGACGGACGAACTGATAAGCTATAATGCCTGCTATACCGCTTTTAAGCTCAAGGCAGCCGCCATCGTGGCTTTTACCCAGTCGGGTGCTACTGCCCGGCGGGTCTCCAAGTACCGGCCTCTGGTGCCTATAGTGGCTATTACGCCCATTCAGCAGGTGACTAACCGTCTGGTAT
>DAOUFH010000232.1:0-1515 GCA_034429955.1 Dehalococcoidales bacterium | reverse complement strand
CCAGATCGAAATCAGGAACCGCCGCGAGGGCACCTGGCTGGGAATTTATAACAAAGTAGCCGAGCCGCTGGGGGAATCGCGTTCGGACTGGCAGTTTTTCCTGGACCTGGCGGTAAAAATGGGTTACGGCGCCGACTTCTGGAACGGTAGTATGGAGGCCTATCTGAAAGAGCAGTTGGGGCCTTCCGGGATCAGCCTGAAGGAGCTGCGGGCCAGCCCGCGCGGGATATTTGTCAAACGCAGCGAGGCGCCTCCGCCGCTGGAAACCGGCCGTTACGCCAAGCTGTTTGCCAACCTGCCTTACGGCAAGGTGCAGTGTTATAACGAGTATATCGGCGGCCAACCGGATAATACCGGCAGCGGCACACTGCCCTATTTCCCGGAGTATCAAGGGCCGCCGGAGGGACTGGCCGAGACTCCCGATCTGGCTGAAGAATACCCCTTCATACTGAGCGATGTGCATGCCCACCGTTTGAGCCAGCACAGCTTCATGCATGATATACCCTATTTAAGAGAGAAGCAGCGCTATCCCTGGATCTGGATCAACCCGGCTGCGGCCTCTAGATACGGGATAGAGGACAACGACTGGGTGAAGGTGGAATCGCCGCACGGCTGGTGCAGATTTAAGGCGCATTATTTTGAGGGCATTTCACCCGAGGTAATTATGACCAAGCGCGGCTGGTGGCAAAGCTGCCCCGATCTGGAGGCGGAGGGCTATGGCTTCGACGACGGCGGCAGCGAGGTGAATAACCTGTATAACACCAATCCGGACTATTTTAATAAATTTTATTCCCAGATGCCCAAGCAGACCCTGGTTAAGATCAGCAAGCTGAAAGAGGCCGCGCGATGAAAAAACAATACGGTTTTTACCTGGAAGCCGCACGCTGCATCAAGTGTTATGCCTGTGAGATAGCCTGCCAGCAGTGGCACGGTCTGCCGCCCGGCGGCTACCGGCTGCGCCGGGTAAGCGAGATCCAGAGCGGCACTTTCCCCGATGTTAAAAGGACCTTTTTAAGCCTGGCCTGTCGTCACTGCGCCAAGGCGCCCTGCCTGGAGGTCTGCCCCAGCGGGGCTATCAGCCTCAGAGAACAGGACAATATCGTGCTGGTGAACACCGACAAATGCATCGGCTGCCGGGCCTGTTTACAGGCCTGTCCCTTCGGAGTTCCCGAGTTTGATGAGCAGGGACTGATGCACAAGTGCGATATGTGTGCCGACAGACTGGATAACGGCCGTCAGCCCGTCTGCGTCGAGACCTGTCCGACTCAGGCTTTGCACTGGGGTACCACGGCGGAGCTTAACAAGCTGGTCGAAAGCCGGGAAACCAGACGGCAGGCCTCGCAACTGTAAAGATAACTGACGTTTTTACTTGATCAGATATCAGTCAGGTGATAGGGGATAATCAATACTACCAAAAAACGAATAAATACAAAATTCAAAATAATAAATTCGAAGCAAATTCTAACGACCGAAATTAAAACACAACGTCATCGCGAACACCTTTTACTCCTGAAG
>DAOUFH010000231.1:0-3670 GCA_034429955.1 Dehalococcoidales bacterium | reverse complement strand
GCTTTATTAATTGCAATCAGCTTGTCCATCCAGGCTAACTCGAACTCCACCGGGGAACCGACCTTGGCATACATTTTGGCGTTGGAGAGCTGGGTCATCTGGTCGGCAGTCACTTCATAAGTATGCGGTGAAGCACCCGGGGGTACCATCACAATAACATCAACCTTATCACCTCCAATAGCCTTGACAAATCCGGCCTGGGGCAAAATGGTGACGGCTACTGTCAGTTTAGTATCGTCTGTTTCACTGGATTTACAGGATACTGCGGAGAGAGCTAAAATAGCTGCCAGTATAATCACCGCCACAACTACCCAATAGCTTCTCTTGAAAAGTGTTTTATCCATTTTTATCCTCCTCTTACGTTAAAATACTATAGAAATTCAACTTGTAATAACCCGTATTACAATTGATATTTATTTTCATTTGCAAGATGCATTATTAACACTCAGCACAGTTTTCAGAGAATTGTTAAGACTGGTCGGTTTTTTGGCAGTCCTGGCACCTGCCATAAAATTCAAGCAGATGCCCTTCGACGGTAAACCCGGTCTTGTCTGCAAGTGCTTTCTCCAGTTTACTGAGATCACAATCAGTGAAATCAACTGCACGTCCGCAGCCTGAACAGACCAGGTGATGGTGATGTTCGGTAGGTCTTCTCATCATATAGCTACGGCAGCCGTCCGGAGAATGCACCCGGCAGACCAGATTCAATTTATTGAGCAATTCCAGAGTACGGTAGATCGTTACCCGTCCGATATCAGGATATTCCTGACGGGCGATTTTGTAGATCTCTTCCGGTGAAAGATGGTCATGATGAGAGGCAATAACCCTTAACAGAGCATGACGTTGGGGAGTCAGTTTATATCCGTGCTCCCTGAGAATTCCGGCAATTTTATTGGCTGTAAGTTTCATAGGCTGACACAACGATGTAATTGAAAATGACTTTCAATTAACAGAGAGTATAACAAATCAAGCTATATAAGTCAAGCTAAACCTGACAGCGCTTTTGGTTACGGTTATAAAATTCGAACACGGCTAGCTGCATATTTTAACTTCGGGTTTGCACCTGGTAAGCGAACGACAGCCGCCGGCAGTCACCAGTACCGGATAGCCCAGAGTCAGACCTTTCTTCATGTCCGCAGTAACTACATGGGGTTCAAACTCGAAGACCATGTTCTCCTGAATCAGGAAAGAGTCATCCGGTATGCAACGGGCTTGGCCCGGCATGCCCAACGGTTCCTCAGAAGTTAGACCCAGGCCATGACAGCACGGTCGGAGGCTCTTTAGACCGGCCGGTTCAACCGGAGCGGTCAGCGCTTTAGCCAGATCTTTGATGGTTATACCGGGTTTTAACTCCTGCATACCGTTTTGGACGCAAGCTTCAGCGGTTGCGAAGACTTTAAGCCATTCTTTGTCCGGCTCCCCGATGGCGAAAGGCTGATTATACTGGGCACAATAGTTGTTATATTTGGCATTGAATTCGGTATGTATCATATCGCCGGCCTCAAGGCACCTGCGGAAGCCGGGATTCAGGAACTGGCCGTTACCTGAATCCACATAATCCTTGCCGGAGCCGTACAGGAAAAGAGTATCCGGCTCGCAGCCGTGCAGCATCAAGACATTGACCAGTTTGGCCATTACTTCAAAATCACGGACGCCGGGACGGGCTGTCTCGATCACGGCCTGCACACCGGCATCGGCAGCAACGCAACCCAGTTCCAGACAATGGATCTCGGCCTCACTTTTAATTCTGCGTGCCATATCGACAATATCCGTAGCATCCTCGAAATGAGCGTTCGGCAGGTTGTCTTGTAAATATTTGTAAGTGATATAAGGGAACCCTCTTTCGCCGGTGGAGCCTACACCGACTACTCTGGTATTAATCATACCGATTTTAGACTTTTCAAGATGCAGTTCCTGCAAGCGGCTCAGTATGGCTTTAGAGTAAGATGCTCCTTTACCCCTGATATCCTTGACCCAGAGCTTCTCTCCGGGAAATTTGGCAAATCCTATCATAGTGGGTTCGCCTTCAGACGGGAAGACCAGATAGCCCGGTGTGGCCAGACAACTGAAGGTAGAAATATTAGTCAGGTAGACAAAACTACTGCTTTCCGAGGAATCAAAACCGGCGAAACCGTAGACTACCAGCGCGCCGAGACCCCGTTCCTGCATGCCGGCGCGGACCTTATCGTAGCGGCGGTCACGCTCGTCTTTTCCCAGTTCAAATAGCTCAAACATCTCACTTACCTCCGTATTCGACTTTTAAAACTTGCAGTTTCTTCCCACCAATATAGTTGATTCAGAAGATAATCACAAAAGACGTATACTTAATATAAGGTAAAATTGCTGTATACACTTCCTTTTCTCCCTATTTTTGCCGTGGTATACTACAATGAGTTATTTCAAAGATCCCTTTTCACGAAGTATGCTTAAGATGATAGATGATATCGACCGCAAGCTAATAATCGAATTGAGTAAAGACGGCCGTCTCAGCAATACCCGGCTGGCCCGGCAAGTCGGCATCGAAAGTTCAACGGTAAATAAACGTCTTGATCGAATGTTAAGCCAGCACATTATCTCAATACGTGCAGAACCCAACCCGCTCAAATTAGGCTGCAAAGTTATGTCCTGCATTGCTTTGAATGTGGAACTTCCTTACATTGAACATGTCTGTAATGAGTTGACCCGTATCAATTCAGTCAGTTCCGTTATCACCACCTTCGGTAAATATCCCATTTTATCATTTGCTGAATATAACGATGTCAATGAGTTTTATAATGCGGTCAATGAAAAATTACCCCAAATCAAGGGCGTCAAGTCGGTTGATTCTTTCTTGATATCTAAAAATAGATGGATACAACAAACCCTTGACAATACTCAAGCCTCAACCGATAAACCATTTTTAGTCGATGATATCGATCGCCGTCTTATCGAAGATCTGAAAGTCGACGGACGGATCAGCTTCACGGCGTTGGCAACTAAATACGGCCTGAGCCTGGCAACCATATCCAGAAGAGTCAATGCCCTGATTGAGAACCAGGTCATTCGTATTACCGTATTTATAAGCAACTCCCTGTTGGGACATACCGTGGTCGCCATCGTCGGTCTGCAAGTAGATTTGAAAAGGGTTGATGAAATTTGCACCAGGGTTTCCGGATATCCCCAGGTGGAATCGGTTATGATGTTGACCAGCGGCTATAATATACTGGCTACAGTAATTGTTCCCGACCTTAAGTCTTTATACCGGTTTATAGTCAGTGAGCTTGCCAATGTCGATGGAATACTATATGTGGAACCGCTCATTCGTGCCGATCTTATAAAACGTACTTATATAAAATCCAACATCGAAGACATCTTTCGTGTGCAATATTTAAACAACCCGCAGTTATTAACTTTACAATGATCGGCGTCTAAAGCAACCGGCCCAGCCCGTCTCTAGATCTGACGCAATATCTGCTAGTCCTTGCTTGAATCAGGGAGACCGGACAAGATGAAAATCCGCCCGGTACTCCCTTTATATCTATCTAGTTCAAAGACCGGACCGACAGCGCTGCACGGCCTTAGCCAGATTAATTTTTTGCCTATTAAGTCAATGCGATATCGCCCAGGGTAGTGTCCTTTTCAGTGCTGACTTTGAGGGACTTGGACTTCTTGCCCTTGGCTATTTCCAGGG
>DAOUFH010000230.1:0-2764 GCA_034429955.1 Dehalococcoidales bacterium | reverse complement strand
CGGATTTTCCAGGGCAGCCGCGGGCCCCGCCGCGATATCGTGCTGCTCAATGCCGGCGCTGCCCTTGTAGTCGGCGGCAGAGCTGCCTCGATTGCGGAGGGTCTGCAACTGGCCGCTCAAATAATAGATGACGGTCTGGCCCTGTCTAAACTGGAGCAACTGGTTGAGGTTTCGAATTCTATTTAGGAACGGCTGATGATACTGGAAAAGATTGTTGAAGATAAAAAAAGCGAACTGGCCGGCAGCCAGCAGGCGCTGCCGCAGGCCGAACTCATGAAAAAGCTGGCGGAGGCTGCGCCGACGCTCAGCTTCAAAAAGGCTCTTTCGGGCCCGTCTGTCCGCCTGATTGCCGAAGTCAAAAAGGCCTCCCCTTCCAGAGGTCTTATTCGCCGGGATTTCGACCCTTTGGCTATAGCCCGCACCTATCAGGCCAATCAGGCCGCGGCCATTTCGGTACTGACTGAAGCGAAATATTTTCTGGGCAGTTTGAACTATCTGTCCGGCATTAACCGGGCGCTGGGAGTCAACCGCCCGCCGCTGCTGCGGAAGGACTTTATTTTCGATGAATACCAGATTTATGAGTCCCGCGCCTTCGGGGCCGATGCCCTGCTGCTGATAACCGCCATCCTGGGATTCAATGACTTATGTAAATTAATCAAGCTGAGCAGGCAACTGCAAATGGACTGCCTGGTCGAGGTCCATAATGAAGATGAGGTCGCCAGAGCATTAGCCGCCGGCGCGGATATCATCGGTATCAACAACCGGGACCTGCGTACTTTCGAGGTTGACCTGAATACCACCGCCCGCCTGCGCTCGCTGGTACCCACTGGAATGATTACGGTCAGCGAAAGCGGTATCAAGTCCGCGCAGGATATCGCCAGATTGAAAAGCTGGAACGTCGCTGCCGCCCTGGTGGGAGAGACCTTAATGACGTCTGAAGATATTGCCGCCAAAATGCAGGAGCTATTATGACCCGCATAAAAATCTGTGGTATCACTGAAATCGAACAGGCCGTCGCTGCCGCCGAGGCGGGAGCGGACTATCTCGGGCTGGTTTTCGCGCCAAGCTCGCGCAGAGTCATTCCTCAAAAGGCTGCGCAGATCGTGCACGAAGTTAAAAAACTGCTCTTTCCGCCTCAAATCGTGGGGGTCTTCGTCAACCTTCCGGCGGATGACATTAATTTTATCGCCCACTCCTGCGGACTGGACCTGGTCCAGTTGAGCGGTGATGAGAACTTCGAATATTGCCTGAACATTGAGTATCCCATAATCAAGACCATCCATATTCATACCCGCAGGACGGCCGTGGACATCCAGGCTGAAATCAAAAAGGGTTACAGCTATCTGCCCGCAGACCGGATTATGTTCCTGCTGGACTCCAAAAGCAAAGCCGCCTACGGCGGCACCGGACAGCCCTTCGATTGGAAACTGGCGGCTGAGGTCAGCCGGCATTACCCGGTAATCGTGGCCGGCGGACTGAGTCCCGCTAATATCGTACAAATGCTGGTACAGGTCAAGCCCTGGGCGGTGGATGTCTCTTCAGGGGTCGAGACCGGAGGGAAAAAGGATATAGAAAAAATTCGTGAATTCATTCGCAAGGTTAAAACCGCCCGTTAGAAAACAATAATCACATCAATGATACAGGGAGATGCCAATATGCTGGTTATTATGAAAAACGATGCTACTGATGAGCAAATCAAGGCCGTTATCAAACATATCGAATGCCTGGGTTTCCGCGGCCTGCCGGTGCCCGGCGCTCAGCGCACTGCAGTCTGTATCGTCGGCAACCAGGGTTTCGTCGAAGATTCCCAGTTGCTGGCGCTGGATGGAGTCAAGGAGACACTGAGGGTCACCCGGCCCTATAAACTGGTCAGCCGTGAGACTCATCCCCAGGACACCGTAATCAAGCTGAACGATATTCAGATAGGCGGAGGCCGGCCGGTGGTCATGGCCGGCCCCTGCGCAGTTGAGAACGAAAAAAGCGCCCTGACTATCGCCCTGGAGGTAAAAAAGTACGGCGCTCAAATCTTCCGGGGCGGCGCCTATAAACCCCGCACCTCCCCCTACAGCTTCCAGGGCATGGGTGAAGAAGGCCTTAAAATTCTGGCCAAAGTCCGTGAGGAGACCGGCCTGCTGCTGGTGACCGAAGCCACCGATATCGAAAATATCGGCCTGGTGGCTGAGTATGCGGATATCATCCAGATCGGCGCCCGCAATATGCAAAACTACGCCCTGCTGAAAAAGGCCGGCCAGACCCGCCGTCCCATCCTGCTCAAACGCGGCCTGGCGGCCACCATCGAGGAGACTTTGATGTCCGCCGAATATATCATGTCCGAGGGCAATAATCAGGTTATTTTGTGCGAGCGGGGCATCCGCACATTCTCGGATAACACCCGCAACACCCTGGATATCAGCGCCATTCCCTCCTTTAAAGAGGCCAGCCATTTACCGGTAATTGTCGACCCCAGTCACGCCGCCGGCCGGCGCGATTTTGTCATCCCGCTTTCCCGGGCGGCTATCGCGGTCGGGGCGGACGGGCTGATAGTTGAGGTCCATAACGACCCCCGCCGGGCCCTTTCAGATGGCAAGCAATCGCTTTATCCGGAACAATTCGCCGATCTGATGAGGGAAGTCGCCAGTCTGTCCTGCCTGATAGCTCCGGCCGGGACAGCCGATTTTTAAATTATGTAAAATTAAGGAGTCTGCCGTGTTAGCTGACGCAAGAGGTTATTTCGGGGAATTCGGCGGGTGCTTCGCCCCTGAAA
>DAOUFH010000229.1:0-8648 GCA_034429955.1 Dehalococcoidales bacterium | reverse complement strand
CTACCATGACTCTTAAGAAAGGAATCGAAAAGATCCTGAAAGAGAAAGTTCCGGAAGTCAAAGAAGTTGTCGCCGTCAAATAAGGCCTGAAGCGAAGTTATAGATAAATCCGGTATTCCCTGTTATTTTTACGGGATACCGGATTTTTTTAAGTCAGGGCCGCAATACAGCGTTTTTAGTACCCATAGAAAGCCTCCGGATGCCTTAAATGAAAAAACCTTCAGATATTATTAAAGACACCCGCGATAAGGTAACCAAACCAGTCAGTTCAATCAACTGGCTCAAACTGTTGCTTACCATGGCCGGACTAATAGCTTTGAGCTTCCTTCTGGCATACCTGGTAAATCTGGCCCAGGATAAATGGAATATCGATGTCCCCAAATACTCCCATCTGGCTTATATAATAGTATTTGTAACCTCACTCATCGCCAATGCCACAATCATCGCCCCGGTGCCCTTCGCCGTAGCCATTATGATAAGTTCCGCCCAAAATTTTAATCCTCTGATAATCTCGGCCTGTGCGGCCTTCGGAGGCACTCTGGGAGAGTTAAGTGGTTATTATGCGGGACGCCTGGGCAGAAAGATTGCCATTCCCGACAGTATCATCGGTTACAAAAAACTGGAAGGCTGGATTAATAAATACGGGCCCCTGGCGATAGCAGTGATCGCCTTTCAGCCCGTAATTCCCTTTGATATGGGCGGACTGATAGCTGGGGCCGCCAAAATGCCCTTATATAAATTCTTGCCGGCGCTTTTCCTGGGTAAGTTTTGCAAATATATCCTGCTGACCTGGGCAGGAATCAAGGCCTTCAACTTTCTGCCCTGGCTATCAGGTAACGGTTAAACACGGAGTAAATACACTCACCCTTATGTTAATGTTAAGAAACGTTTAATGACTTCAGCCAGATCCTCGATATCCTTGATATAGACAAACTCATTTACGCCGTGCATGTTGCTTTCAGTGCGTATCACTCCCAGGCCGAACATCTGACCGCCCCATTCCCGGCTCACTATATTGCCCAGATCACCGGAACCCATCTCGCCATATCTGCCGTCCGCTCCGGTGACATCGACCATTATGGAGGAAAGTTTGTCCAGGATTGCTCCGTCGAACGGCTCTACAGAGGGGATGAAAGACTCTGAGGTTATCTCCCAGACCGTATCGGGGACTTCCTTCAAACAATCTACAATTTCCTTTCTGGCCTCATCCAGATTCTCTTCCGGTATCAACCTGCGGTCAAGGGATATCACGCAGCTGTCCGGAATGATATTGACTTTCAGACCGCCCTGCAGCATATTAATATTCAATCGGGCAACCATATGCTTCAGCCCGGTTTCGGGGTGCGTCAATACCCGGGATTCCCGCGCAGCCACCTTTTGCTTTAGCTTTAACAAATTTTCCAGCAGCGGGACCGCCTTCTCGACTGCGTTCGTCCCCAGGTGAGACAGGCCTGAATGTACCGCAAGACCCCGGACCGTAATTTCCATCTGCAGAGCACCCAGAGAGGCGATCGCAATATATCCGGCATTTGAATCCAGATCGAAGAAATAAGCACCTTTGAGAGGCTGTATATAACTGCTGATGTACCTCAATTGACTGGCCTGACTCAATTCTTCGTCCGTGGTGATAATTACCGATATATCGTAGGCCAGAGGAGTATCTTTCAGTTGATACAGGGCTTCCAGCAGGGCAGGAATTGCCCCTTTCATATCGGCGGCACCGCGTCCGAAGATCTTACCGTTTTCCTCTCTGGGACTAAAGGCCGCCCAGCCGCTGGCCGGGACCACATCGATATGGGCATAGAATATCAGGCGAGGTTTACCTGCGTTATGGCGATGACACACCAGGTTGACACGGCCACTCCGGCCTTCAGCCTGTTCAGGCGGTATAAGCACTTTAACGGTTTGCAGACCGCATTGTTTGAAATAAGTCTCCAGAAAATCTATCACCAGCTCATAATTGTGGCCGGGCGGTACACTGGTATTAAAAGCGATAAGTTGTTTGAGTATTGCGATTTTATCAATCATATTTTCCTCTCATCAAGACCGGACGTGGTTTGGTCAAATAACTTTTTGCAGACAAACTACAATGCTATAATACCACCAAATCGGTCATTGTAGCTCGTTAATTGCCCCGTAATATACCCTGGTTTTTGGGCCGCGGGACTGCCCTCCGAAATCCAGGCTGTATACCGTCTAATAAATCATATTTATTATGATTTTAGATTAATATTTATAATTATAGTTATATTATTATAAAAAGTCAGCCAAGCCAACCCAAAAGGGCTTGGATAACTATTTCAATCCCCCTTTGGTCATGTTTACACTGACTTATATCATTACTATATTCCTATTTGATATTTTTTCTCCCCAAGCCTATAGTGTAACTGTGACCTTTCTTTAAATTCTTGCACCTGTACACTGTTCCTGCACCTATTTTGTGATGATTTTTTTACCAGTTTGTAACTTTTTTCTCACAAACAAACGGTATTATTAACGGCATTGTTACTCCTGTGTATTAGACTACGTATATACAAGGAGGAAAAAGATGGAACTCAAGATTTTAGCTCTGGGTAGAAAAAATGTAATCCGTCGAGTTTCATATGCCCTTACGAACAGCGGCATCTCCTTGACCGTGGCCAACAATATTTCCGATGCAATACAGCTCATGCGTAAAGATAAGTTCGACCTGGCTCTGGTTGACGGATACATGGAAGAACTGGAAACCATTTGTTACAGGATTACCTGGCAGTGCCGTTTACCGGTAGTACTTATTATCAACGGCACTGAAAAAGACTGGAATCTTTTACGCAATCTGGATGTGGACGGTTTTATCCCGGAAGAAGCCGGACATACCGAACTGGTGGCCTATTTCTCTTCCATCGTCAAACGTAAAGACGCCCGGCCTAATGAAGCTAATATTCTGATTATAGAAGATGACCAGCCGACGCTTGAATCACTCAAACTGGCTTTTCAGATATACTGGCCTGAAACCAGGGTGACCAGTTCTACCAGCGGACAGGACGGTCTGCTGGCTTACAGAATAAACCCAGCCGACCTGGTTATACTGGACCTCAATTTGCCCGATGTAAACGGATTCTCCGTATTGGAGAAAATCCGCTCCGTCAGTCAGGTCCCGGTGGTTATTTTAACAGCCTCGCACAATGCTGATTTTGTTATAAAGGCGATTAAAATGGGAGCCAATGACTATATTTTAAAACCTTTCAAACAACTGAGCTTAATGTCTCGTATTCGACAGCACCTGACCATGGGGGAAGCGGTCGGTAAAATTTAACCCGGCTAATCATCAACTAATCTTAAATTTTTAACAGGGAGGCTGAAAAATGAATACCAACGACACCTGGAATCTTATCGAAGGTAAGATGCTGGAGCTACGTATCCTGACTAATGCCAATTGGAAGAACCAGGAATATGAACTGGCCGCCCTGGGCGAAAGGGTTTTAAGGACAGTAGAACTGGCTAAAGCTGAATCGGAACATATGCGTTCCGACCTGGAAACCTTAACTCAATCCGTCGATGAATTGAAAAGTGAATGGCAGTTCCGTAATATCTTCAATCCCCAGAATTAGTGGTGCATCAGATACTCTCTGTCGAAGACTTTTAAAGGCTGCTATGTTCCACCTTGACAGACTAAAAGGGCCCTGAATTCAGGGCCCTTTTTTTAAGCGTTTATTTGATTTTTTCGATTGCCCGGATAAGTGTTTCGGGCGGGTCAGATTTACACACAAAAGCCGTTGCTCCTGCCTTAAGCGCCGGAGTTTTGTTTTGCGGATAGCTGCTCAGCACAATCACCGCCATGTCAGAGAAATCATCCCTGAGAGTTTTTAACACCGGTTCCTTTTTATTATTCGCCAGTTCCCAGTCTAAAATCACCAGGTCAGGCTGTAATGACTTGAGCTGATCAAATAAGGTCCCGGCATCCTCAGCTTCTCCTACCAAATCCAGCTTTTCTTTTTCAGAAAGCAGCAATTTGATTGCTGACCGCACTGCCGAGCTGTCATCTGCCAAGATGATACGCATGGCCACATCCCCTCTGTCTTATTGCAGCTTTCAGGAATTGAACTCATCCTTGGACAAAGCTGTCAGCACGACTGTTACAATTCCCAACACGTTGGAAACAAAAAGGGTCACAATCGAGCCGGCCAGAGCCCAACCCCAGCGCCGTCTCTGCAGTCCGAACACACCACCCAGAATCGCTACAACACCCATAGCAGCGACAGGGAGACTCATAATAGTCATCAGCAGCGGCCAGAAGTTAAAATTAAAATAGGCAGCAGGAAAAATCCAGCCTGAGAAGGCCCCCGTCCCGATCATCCCCAGGGCACACAGAATACAGCCGGCGCCTACCACTATATTGATTACCCCTGCTGCAACAGGTTTGGCTGTTTTTCTGGTATCTTTATAAATCTCGGTTGCCATCACATTAACCTCCTTATTTCCATATTTTTAGTATAAAAACAAATCTCCCCGGATACGCCCTGCATCCGGGGAGATATATTTTTAGCTAAGCGGATAGTCTTTACCTGTTCATTTGACCAGGTGATGTTTCAAAGCCAGAGCCACTGCTTCTGTACGGCTGGTGACACCCAGTTTAGAGAGTATATTGCTGACATGGAATTTTACCGTCGATTGGCTCACCACCAGCTTATCCGCGATACCGGTATTGGGCAGTCCTTCTACCATCAAGCTCAGGATCTCATTCTCACGCTCAGTCAGATCATAATTGTCCTGAGCCGGCTGTTTGACATCCTGGATAAGCACCTGGGCAGCCTCGGGGGACAAGCGGGGCTGTCCGGCTACCGCACCCCGTATGGCGGCTACCAGTTCGGCAGCCGATACGTTTTTCAGTAAATAGCTCATAGCACCGGCTTTCAGAGCGCCTTCCACCATCTCTTTCTCTTTGAAACTGGTAAGCGCTATTATGTTAATTTGCGGCCAGCGCTGACGGATAGCCGTGGTGGCCGCCACACCATCCATCACCGGCATTACCAGGTCCATTAATATCACATCCGGCTGATTCTTCTCACAGATAGTGATAGCCTCCTGGCCGTTGCCGGCTTCACCTATCAAGACCATATCGTCATTGGTCATCAATACTGCCCCCAAACCGCTCCTGACCACGGCATGGTCATCGACCAGCAATACTTTAATGGGCGTTGATTCTACCATGATTTTTCCTCCCTGGCTTTTTACGCCAAACAACTTCTACAGCAGTGCCCTTGCCGGGCGCGCTGAGAATTTCCAGATCAGCCTTAATGTCAGCCGCCCGCTCACGCATTATACCCATCCCCAGGCTGGCATTTGATTTGGCCGCGACATCGAATCCCCTGCCGTTATCTTCGATTATTAACTTTATTCCATTATCCTGGCAAAGTAAACTGACTGAAGCTTGCGTGGCATGAGAATGTTTAGCCACGTTGTTCAAAGCTTCCTGGGCTATACGATATATAGAGGTCTTAAAATCAGCCGGGCCGGGACATTTACCCTCAATATTTACACTTACCGGAATCCTGGTCCGGCCTGTAATAGACTCACCCAGTTGCTTTAACAGCTCGCTGATATCGGCATCGGCCAGAGCGCCGGGACGCAGTTCAAGCAACAGGGTACGCATTTCCGCCAGTGCGCCTCTGGTCAATTGTCTTATTTCTTCCAGCCGCCGTTTGCCCTCATCGACATCCCTGTCCCATATCGAGGGTAAGACATCGGCGATAATACTGGTCGAAAAAAGAGTCTGGCTGACGGCATCGTGCAAATCGCGCGCCAGACGGTTACGCTCGTCACTGGCTGTTTTCTCCTGCAAACGTTGTGTATAAAGTTGTTCAGCCAGTTTTTGTTGTGTATAGTCATTGCCTATACACAGAACCTCTTTAAAACTGTTTTCCGTGTCAAAGATCGGGCGATTGGTCCAGACGATCCAGACCCTCTCTCCGTTTTTTTTCACATTCTCGTTTTCGTTGGTGGCATATTTGGCGGGATCTCTGACAATTTCCTTCATCAGCAAACGCAAATTGCGTCCGGCTGAATCAACATCAGGCACAATAGTGCCCAATATGTTTTTACCCATTAATTCCGATTCTTGATAGCCAAAAAATTCGAGCCCGAATTTGTTGATAAAAATGATGTCGCCTTTATTATCGATCTCCAGTATAATGCTGTTGGCATTTTCAATCAGATGGCGGTATTTAATCTCACTCTGCCGTAACAATTCATTTGACCTGCTCAGTTCGGCAGTCCTTTCCTTAACTCGCATTTCCAGTTCGGAACTGGCCTGCATTAAGATATCTTCGGACTTCTTGCGTTCTGTTATGTCAAGCATCTGTCCTACGGTAATAACCCGGCCGCCTGTTTTAACCACCGCAGAACTTAATTCCGCCACCCTCAACTCTCCGCTTCTGGTATAAAATTTAAATTCATAGCGGGAGGGAAGGCTTTCACCCTGGCGGCGTCTGATATAGCGCTCGGATACCAGCTGCCGGCTGTCTTTATCCAGGAAACGGCGGAAATCGGAGCCGACAATGTCAGCGACCGGATAATCCAACATTTTAGAAAGCATATTATTGGCATAAGTTATCCGGTATGCCTCATCGATAATAAAAATACCGGCATGCGAATACTCTACAATGGTACGAAACATATCGATAGAATCGGCCAGTGCGCCGTCCGGCTGACCGGCCAAACCAGAGAGAGCAGCTTCAACCGGCATATCATTGGCTGAAGATATGGTCCTTTTCAAAAAATCTCCTCACTCAATTCCGGATACCTAAAATATAACGTTTTTAGACCCCTGCTGACAATCATATTTATCAACGATATACCGCCTGCCCAGCTTTTGTTCTCTTTTACCTGACCTAACGGCCAGGTAAAAACTGGCCGCTCTGCCAAGCGGAATTCTATACCCTTGCCCGGCGTAGTAAAATCATAACCTGGCATATACTGCAAAGTGAAAAGACTCAATCAACCTATTTTAACCCGGGGAGGCAGTCTATGTGGATTTACAGATATACCTACTGTTTATTTCAGGGACATGCCTATCTGAACCTGGCCGACGCGCAGGGGCCATACCAATATTGCCTGCGTTGTGGTAAGGTTAAATTGCCGGCGGTAAATTTACAAGCGATTCCAGTTAACCTTAACCAGACCAATCGTAATGAAAAGAGGTTCTGACGCCGAGTATTGTTTAGGAATCTGGAGAATAAAAAGTTGAAAAAGTTATTATTCCTGGTTATCCTGGCTGCTTGCGTTAGCTGTCTTCTGGCGTCCGGCTGCGCCGGGAAGCAGTATATCCTGGGTACCGGGCCGATTGTCACTCAAAAATATGATTTCAGCAGTTTCGACAAAATTGAGATTTCCAACGCCTTTACATTCGAAATATCTCAATCCGAAGATTATACACTGACAGTTTCTGCCAGGCAGAACATTATCGAGTACCTTGACATCAGCAAGTCCGGCGACACCCTGCGCATCCGTATGAAAAACCGGACTTATTCCAATACTGAAACCAAAGCCGTCATCACACTGCCGGAATTGACCAGACTGATTGTCAGCGGAGCTTCCAGCGGCACGGTTAAAGGATTTGATTCAGATGGTAAAATTATCCTCAATGCCGACGGCGCTTCAAGGCTGGATCTGGATATCCAGACAGGTGACCTGCAGATGGACGTCTCCGGGGCCAGTAAAGTTTCCGGGAGTCTGGTAGCCGATAATGCCAGGTTCCGGATTTCCGGAGCCAGTTCCGGCAACCTGGCCGGCTACTCTGCGAAAAGTAAAATTGAACTTTCGGGCGCCAGTAACTTCACCTCACCTGATTTTAGAATGACAGCGGCTTCTGTCAATATCGGTTCGGCCAGTTCCGCCGAGATTTATGTAGAAACAGACCTCGATGTCAGTATCAGCGGAGCTTCCACATTAATATATGAAGGAGAGGCCGTTATCGGAGATTTCAGTGTCAGCGGGGGCTCGCGGGTAGAACACCGGTAAGGGCAGCAGCGAGAAGGAGGCTATAGACATGGAATCCTATGAACAACCGACTATAAACAGGAACAATGAAGAACGCAGTCTTAAGGGTATTTCCCTGACCACCGCAGCGATATTATGCTACGTTGGGTTCTGGGTCAGCGGAATCATCTTCCTGGTTATCGAGCAGAAAAATCGCCTGATTCGCTTCCACGCCCTGCAGTCGATTTTCGTTTTTGGTATCCTGTTTTTAGCCAGTTCCATTCTAAACCGTGTGCCCGTAATCGGTCCCTTCCTGTCGGTCTGCATCGGCATCGCAACGGTTGTTGTCTGGATCATCCTGATGGTAAAAGCCAGTAATAAAGAGCTGTTCAAGATGCCCTGGGTCGGAGACCTTTCCGAACGCCTGGCCTGCGATTCTATCCGCGAACAATCCAACGCCCGCAACGAAACAAAGACTTCTGACAGCCAGCCTGAAAACAACTCTGTAAAAAGCGAGACCGAGACCGGGACTGATACCCCTTCCGGATCGGCCAAACCGGTCGACAACCCGGTCGTTATGCCTCCGTATGCTACTCCTATCGTGGAAGAAAGAACCGCAACGGACCGGGAGGCAACCGGTCACAGTTATAGTGCAACTTCAGAAGAGCCGGAGTACCCGGAAAAAGCCTCCG
>DAOUFH010000228.1:0-2964 GCA_034429955.1 Dehalococcoidales bacterium | reverse complement strand
ACCAGATCAACCGTGCGCGAACCGCCTCTCCGGATGCCGGGGATCTTGAGGATGGTAATTTTGCCTTCCTCCAGTTCGACGATTCCCTCGATATTAGAGATGCCGATATCTTCTCCGGCCAGGGCATCGGTAACCGCCACGCCCCGCGAGCTTTGGGTAGATAAAACATCCGCGTGTAAAAGGCCGTCCTTCATCCTCAACCCGACCGGCTGACCTTTCTTCAAATCGCTGTCGGCTATAGCTGCGCAGACAGTGATATTGCGCACGATCTTTTCCGCTGAGGACAGGTAATCTCTCATCTCCCGCATCATTTTAAGCAGCCAGTCGACACCTTCGGCGGTCACCCGGTATTTGGAGCGTCCGTCCGTGGTCACCCAGCCGTCTTCCACCAGCTTGATGATGTATTCAGAGACCCACTGCGGAGTGATATTGAGTTTTCTGGCAATATCCTTCTGCTGAATATCCGGCTGCCCGGCTGCCACTTCGATCAGTATTTGCAGCTTGGTAGCGGTTGATTTTTCCTGTAGTACGCGCGTCATTGTATTATCCCCGGGAAATATAAATCAAGTATACTTGCAGTAAATTAAATTCTAATTAAAGTATTATAGCACTTAATGCAAAATTCCGGCAATGGTAATTAAACCCAAATTGATTACTGATAACAAACCAGGCTGCTTCTGCAAACAACCGTGACCATGCGGAGATAAAAAGCCCTCGCTCTCAAACTGGGAACGAGGGCCGGGTGTCAGCTGTATTCAGTTGTTCTTTAAACTTATAACTTACTACTTAAAACTTTTTATCTCACCACTCGATAAACCTGGGGATTACCACATGAGTAAATCTATTTATTTTTTCAACTTCTCTTCCACCCAGGTAATAAATTCAGTGGATTTCTCAATTAGTTGCTGAGCTTCTTTCTCGCTAACCAGTCCAATTTCGTCGTATATAACACGGTGGCGCTTCTTTCGCACCCTGTCAAAGTAGCTAACGCTCTCCTTTAACTGTGGATCCACTTCAAATTGCATAAACGCCAATGTAATCTTATGGGCTTCAGCGCTGGCTGGACGATAACCTTGATGAAATATAAATGCGCGGCAAGCCTGAAGCACAGCATTATAAGCTATCGAATATGCCCAATCAAGGTTTTCAGACAGGACATGTTTAGAATAATTTAAATCACGGATGGCGATCTCCATAGCTTTATCTATCTCGTCCCGAGTAGCCTGAAATGGATGCAGGCTACCATCATTTATTAATTTATCCAGAGACATCAGGATTACCCTTCAAAACAATTTTCGGTTCTGCCAAAATCCGTTTAATAAATGGTTCACCTTTTCCCCGCCGGTTGTTAAACTCTTTTTTATCCATTAGTGTATAGTTCAGCTGACGACCTGTTTCACTTTCAATTGTCAAAACAACTCGATGCAGTTCAGCTTCAGCTATATCACCCACCACAAACAGATCGATATCACTATTATCGGTTTCTTCATCTCTGGCAACCGATCCATATATAAAAGCTAGCTCAATCCCTCCGGCCTCAGCAATTTTAATATTTAAATAATCCCCCAGGGCAACAGTGCCATAAATAATTTTCTTCATCTCTGAATAAAAAGGAAATTCTTTAATAACTGAATAATATTTCAGATTACCGCGATCAAACGACTTCAAAAAACCAGCTTTGCTCAAGTATTCCAGTTCCCTTCTTACCCCGCTAACTGGCTCGTTAGTCAAACCGGCAATCTCCCTGACATAGAAAGCCCTGTTCGGATTAGTCAGAAATAGTTTTAACAAACTACGTTTAGTCCTGGAGGTAATAAAATACTCTAACATTCCCCACCTTGTACACTATTTATGCTCAATCGTACACTATTTAAGCTCAACCTGTCAAGGAAAAATAAAGCCCTCGCTCTCAAACTGGGAACGATGGCCAGGTGGTTTATGTGTGCAGTTTCTGTATCTATAAATGACAATTTTAACGTTGCTGAAGCCTCTGGCTTGGGTAGGCTGAAGGAGGGTAACGGGTTTCAATTGATCCTTCTATTTATAACATTTCATCTCACCACTACACAAATATGGGGATATTATTCCATTCATGCGTATATTCCCCATCCAATGGCATAGTTTACTAACTAGTTTTCTTGAGAGTATCATAGGCGACGTTGATTTCCTTCATTTTCTTCTCCGCTAGTTCTCTAAGTTCCAGGCCTAATCCGGCAACCTTATCGGGATGGTACATTTGCGCCAGATGTATGTACGCTGAAGTTATTTCTTCCATAGTGGCATTTGCATTGACGCCAAGAATATCATAAGCACTTGAATGATTTGGCTGCGATTGCCGCGTCTCTTTACTTGATGAGCCTCTATTGTCATTTGTTTGACCGGTTCCTGGTCGTTGAGTCTGGGAGTGATACGGCGTGAAGAAGTCAGCGAATCTTCGTGCATAAACAATATTCGAGACCATCAATCGTGTTTTTAGCCCGGCATTTGAATGAAGCATCAATTCTGAATACATAACTATAGGAATTTGACGATTGTTAGAATAGCGCCGATCTGGCCCGCCATCCTTATTCACATATTGCCATGTGTAGCCCATGCCTTTTGAGTCCGATGGCACACCCTCTGTTTCTAAAAAATTAACAGTCGAATACTCAACATTCAATGAACTATAAGGAACTACTGCATACTTGCCATTTGAGTAAACAAATAAGGTATCCGGGAAGAAATACAATTTAAGTTGCTTGGAGACATTTATACACCATATCGACAGATTGGTCGAAATATGTAGAGGTGGGTTGCAATCAACTGTTACACTATGTCTTGCGACTAAATTCGCAGCTCCAGCGTTGCGTTTCCAATCTGACGTACTTTGCTGAGCATCAACGCTCCAGATTTTACAACACTGAGACAGAAATTGGCAGGCTTGTTGCATGCTTGTAAAACGACTTGTTTGAACAACATCCAATT
>DAOUFH010000227.1:0-3511 GCA_034429955.1 Dehalococcoidales bacterium | reverse complement strand
CCACCCAGCTATCATAGCCGCCGGGATACATTTCGGCTGGTTCGGGCAGAAAAACAAAGTCACAGCCGGCTTTCTCCAGCAGGGCGAAATCGCGCGGATAGTCACGCGGGTAACGGTCGAAGTCCTCACTCGGGCCGAACTGGGTGGGATTAACGAAGATACTGGCCCCAGTAACATCATTTTCCTGCCTGGAATGCTTGATATGAGAAAGATGCCCGGCGTGCAGATAGCCCATGGTGGGCACGAAACCCACTGTGCCCTTCAGGGCCCGGCGATAGCTTTTCATTTCAGCGATGGTTTTGATAATCTGCATCTTTAGCTTTCTCCACTGTGAATTACTTTAACCGTTCTCCGGTGCCTGGGGGGAATAAAAAGGGGAGGTCCGGACCTCCCCTTTTTAAAAAATTATATCTAGTCTATTTCAAATCAGCCAACACCGCTGCATCCAGCGGGAAGCTGTTGGCTTCGGTCGGAAAAATGCCTGTTTTGACATCGGACTGGTATTCGTTGACTGCTTTTTGAATCAATTCCGCCAGCTTCACATACTGTTTGGCGTGTTTGGGCACAAAACCGGAAGTCAACCCCAGCACATCATGGACCACCTGTACCTGTCCGTCGCAGCCGGCCCCGGCTCCAATGCCGATAGTCGGCATACTGAGTTTGGCGGAAATCAACTCCGCCAGAGGAGCGGGCACAGTTTCAATCACCATGGCGAAAGCGCCAGCCTCTTCCAGGGCCAGAGCATCCGCCAGCAGTTTGCGGGCGGCTTCGGGGGTCTTGCCCTGAATCTTGCGTCCGCTGAGTTGATTAATATATTGCGGAGTCAAACCGATATGACCCATCACAGGGATACCGGCATCCACGATTCTTTTTACCGTTGGAGCTACCGCCACCCCACCTTCCAGCTTGACCGCCTGGGCTCCGCCTTCCTGCAAAAAGCGGGCGGCGTTGCGCAGGGCTTCTTCAGGGCTGATGGAATAGGTCATAAACGGCATATCGGCCACTACCAGAGCGCTTTTTACCGCGCGGGTAACGGCTTTGGTATGGTGAAGCATTTCTGCCATGGTAACCAGCACAGTGGTCTCATAACCCAGGACAACATTGCCCAGGCTATCGCCCACCAGAATCAGCGGTAAACCGGCTTCATCGATGATTTTGGCGGTCAAATAATCATAGGCCGTCAACATGGCGATTTTCTCGCCCTTCTGTTTCATCTCCTTGATCTGGCCGATTCTTACTCTCATTTTAGTTACCTCTCAAGATATCGAGGGCCTCATCGAATACTCCGCTGGTATGAGTAATTTTGTTCTGGGCATCAACATAAATCAGGCGCGGATGATAATTGCGGCACTCACTATCTTCCATTTCCTGATAGGCTAAAATAATTACGATATCACCTTTGGCCACCAGTCGGGCGGCTGCGCCGTTCAAGCAAATCTCACCGCCACCGGCCTCACCTTCAATCGCGTAGGTATGGAAGCGGGCGCCGTTATTGATGTTGAGGATATGCACCTGCTCATACGGCAGGATATCGGCAGCTTCCATCAACTTCTTATCGATAGTGACACTGCCCTCATAGGCAATGTTGCCATCGGTTACCCTGGCGCGATGGATTTTGCATTTTAACATTGTGCGCATTTGTCTTCCCTCTCTGATAAAGATTTCAAGGTTTTGTCGAATATCTCAGCGAGCTCTTTAGCCTGAAGCTCGTTGATTTTGCCTTTGGCCAGCGCCACCGGCACGGTCTGGTAACCCAGCTCGCAATAGGCTGGTAAAATGGAGGGCGCGGCCTCTTTGAGTGTATTCAGATGAATCTGTATAGTGCCGATATCGCCGCGGGCAATCGGGCCTGTCAGGGCCGCCGGCACGCTTAAATTTTCAATATTATTTAAAGTACCTTTTAGCAGCGGCAGCAGAGCTTTGACAGCCTCATCACGGGGGATGCCGAAGCTGCCCCATAAATCCGTAGCCAGCTTGACCAGCGTGACCAGGTAGTTGGAGGTCATAACTGCCGCAGTATGATAAGCCGCTTTGTCTCCCGCACCCAGCTTGATCCAGCGTCCTTCCAGTGCAACCGCCAGATTCTTTAAGGTCTCCAGCAACTCTCCTTCAGCTTCCAGAGCGAAGGTTGAGCCGGGCAGGTTTTCAATGGCTTTCTGTATACTGGCGAAAGTTTGCAGAGGATGGAAAGAGCCGACATCAGCGCCTGCCAGACGGGCCGCTTCCAGGACATCCAGAGAATCGGCACCACTGCAATGCACGACCGCCCGGCCTTTATGCCATCTGACCTGATTGGCTACCACCGCAATAGCATCGTCCGGGGTGGTGATGAAAACCAGGTCACAGCTATCGGCTACCTCCTGAGCGCTGTTGCAAACCAACCCGGCGCCAGCCATTTCAACCAGTCTTTGAGCGGAAGCTAAAGAACGACTGGCAGCGGCGTAGACGGGATAACCCCGGCCGGTCAATCTGACCGCCAGAGCAGTGCCCACAGTACCGGCTCCTATAAAACCCAGTTTCAACATTTTCTTTTTTCTCCTGCCGGACAAAAAAAGAACCTTCTCCGGCAGACCGAAGAAGGCAAGAAGTCACATCAGTTCTATTTGCCGTCTCGGTCGTTTCCGATCCAAGCGACTGCTGGTAAAACCTTGAACTTGCTGGAGCTGACCGCCCCGAAAAATCAGGGTCGCTTGCTTCCTATTCTCAAGTTCCAATTGCATTTTAGTAATAATTAAAAGGTTTGTCAATGCAGCACAAAGACAATCGAATTCGATAGCATTATCGCGTTAATTTATTCCTCTTCCATAAAGGGAGTCAGGATTTCACGGGCGCGGGCTAAGTCGGAGGTTTTGACCATGACCTGAAAGCGCAGCGTGATAGGAGCGGTGTAGAGGGACTCTGCAAAATTGATTCCTTTCAGAAAACAGGCTATGCCGTTCTCTTCCAGGGCGGATTTCCAGATGCTGGCCACTATTTCATTGGGAGCGATAGCGGCTTCAACCGGAATATCCTCGGCTGAATTTTTTATAGGCTGTCTGCTCTCCATAGACTCCTTCCTCTTCTTCCACCTTGATTCCAGGGATGGATTTTAAGCTGACTCTATCCCAATCCGCCTATATACCGGTCGGCGAACATAGCCGCCGTGGCGCCGTCGCCGGCTGCGGAGATAGTCTGACGGATGGAATTGCTGCGGATGTCTCCGGCCGCAAAAACGCCTTCCAGGGAGGTCTCCATCTTTTCATTGGTAATGATATAGCCGCCGGCATCCAGAGGCAGCACATCCTTGAACAACTGGGTAGCCGGACTCTGACCGATAGCCACGAAAATACCGTCCAGCGGCAGCACGGACTGTGTGCCGCTCTGAACGTTCTTCAGACGCAGTTGCTTGACCTGGTCGCCGCCTTCGATAGATTCGACTATAGAACTCATAACAAATTCCAGATTGGGCTGGGCTTTAGCCTTATCCACAAAAACAGGGGTAGCTCGCCACTTGTCCCGGCGGTGGATGAGA
>DAOUFH010000226.1:0-6293 GCA_034429955.1 Dehalococcoidales bacterium | reverse complement strand
GCCTTCTCTGAGTTCTGCGGAAGCCCTGGAGACCACCAAGATCTACTCGGTGGCCGGTCTACTGCCTTCCGGCTCTCCTCTGGTGCATCAGCGTCCGTTCAGAGCGCCTCATCATACTGTAAGCGATGTAGCCCTGGTAGGCGGCGGCCACTGGCCCAGACCGGGAGAAATCAGTCTGAGCCATAACGGCGTACTCTTCCTGGATGAACTGCCGGAGTTCGGTCACTCCGTGCTGGAGGTCTTAAGACAGCCCCTGGAAGATAAAATTGTGACTATCAGCCGGGCCAACGGCAGCGTGACTTTCCCGGCCAATTTTATGCTGGTGGGCGCTCAGAATCCCTGTCCCTGCGGCTACTACGGCGATCCCTATCATCCCTGCACCTGTCCGCCCTCGGTGGTGCAGCGCTATCAGAGGAAGTTAAGCGGACCGTTCATGGATAGAATAGATATCTTTGTGGAGGTGCCCCACATTGAATATGAGAAACTGGCCGATAACCGCCTGGCCGAAAAATCTGAGAAGGTGCGTGCCAGGGTAGAAGCGGCACGGGCTATCCAGCGCAGCCGTTTGCAGGGCACCCGGATCAACTGCAATTCGGATATGAATACCGCGGCCGTGCGTAATTTCTGCCGTCTGGAAGATTCGGCTCAGAGCCTGCTCAAAACTGCCACCAAACAGCTTTATCTTTCGGCCAGGGCTTATCACCGCATTCTGAAGCTGGCGCGTACTATCGCCGACCTGGAAGCCAGCGATAACATCAAAGCCAATCACCTGGCTGAGGCCATCCAGTACCGCCACAGAGTGGAAAATATCTGACAATAATGTTTTTTGACAAGGACTATCCTTATCTAAAAAGGCGGCCGGATTTAAATCCGGCCGCCCGCTTAAAACCTGAGACTTAATAACTAATCTTACCAGAAACTGACCACTGAAGGCTGAAAACTAATAGCCGGTGGTACTATACTTCCTCCGCTTTCTCGAACTGGCTGGCGTACAGCGAGGCATAGAAGCCTCCGGCTTCCAGCAGACTCTGATGATTGCCCTGTTCGACGATTTCGCCGTCTCTCATCACCAGTACCACATCGGCGTTACGGATGGTGGATAGACGGTGAGCGATAATAAAAGACGTCCGGTCTTTCATCAAGCTCTCCATAGCGCTCTGTATTAATATCTCGGTGCGGGTATCGACCGAGCTGGTCGCCTCATCCAGTATCAATATGCGCGGATTGGAAAGCACCGCTCTGGCGATGGTCAGCAATTGTTTCTGTCCCTGGGAGATATTGCTGGTCTCTTCATTCAGGACCATATCATAGCCGCCCGGCAGCGAATGGATAAAGTGGTCAACATAGGCCGTTTTGGCCGCGGCAATGACCTCTTCATCGCCGGCCTGCAGGTTGCCGTACCTGATATTATCTTTAATAGTGCCGTTGAACAGCCAGGTATCCTGCAGTACCATACCGAAGACATCCCTGTGGTCGTTGCGGTTGAACTTGCGAATGTCTACTCCGTCCACCTGGATTTCTCCACTGTTGACGTCATAAAAACGCATCAGCAGCTTGACCAGGGTAGTTTTGCCGGCACCGGTGGGACCTACGATAGCCACCTTCTGGCCGGATTTTACATCGATCGAAAAGTTGTTGATGATCGTCTTGTTCGGCAGATAGCCGAAGGAAACATTTTTAAAGCTGACATCGCCTTTCACATAGTCCAGCTTGACCGGTTCCTCCGGTTCGGGTGCTTCTTCTTTTTCATCCAGGAATTCAAAGACGCGTTCGGCCGCTGCAGCGGTAGACTGCAAAATATTGGCGACATTGGCGGTCTGGGTGATGGGCTGGGTGAAATTGCGTACGTACTGAATGAAAGCCAGGATATCACCGACTTTAATGCTGCCGTTGATGGCCAGATAACCGCCCAGAATGGATATAGCCACATAGCCCAGGTTGCCTACAAACGTCATGATGGGCATCATCATGCCGGACAGGAACTGTGACTTCCAGGCCGAGCCGAACAGCACATCGTTATACTTATCGAATTTATTGAGTGCCCGCTGTTCGCCGTTGAAGGCCTTCATCACATTGTGACCGGCATAGACTTCCTCGATATGGCCGTTGATGTGTCCCAGGTAGTCCTGTTGCCGTTTAAAGTACTTCTGTGAATGCTTGATGACCTGCATTATGATAACCATGGATATCGGCAGTATCAGCAACGCCACCAGCGTCATCATCCAGCTGATGGAGAACATCATTATCAGCACCCCGATGATAGTTACCACCGAGGTAATAATCTGTGTCAGGCTTTGCTGCAGGGTGTTGCTGACGGTATCCACATCATTAATGACGCGGCTCAGAATTTCACCGTGTGTAGTGGTATCGAAATATTTCAGCGGCAGCCGGTTGATTTTCTCCGATATCTTTTTCCTCAGGTCATAGGTCACCTGCATAGCCACATTGGTCATCAGGAAGCCCATCACATAGGCGCAGATAGAGCTGGCCAGATACAGTCCCAGCAGGTATAAACAGATGGTGCCGATATATTGGAAATCTATCGCTGCCCCCGGCACATTGGTAACTTTGGCTACTAGCCCTTCGAACAGCCTGGTAGTGGCATTGCCCAGCATCTTGGGGCCGATGATGGCAAAGGCTGTGCTGGCGATCGAAAGTATCAGGCTGATGATTATCGCAAGCCGGTGCGGCTTCAGATAACGGATCAGATTTTTCATCGTTCCCTTGAAGTCGACCGCTTTCTCTCCGGACATGCCCATAGCTCCGGGAGGCCCGCCACCCGGCCCACCCGGGCCGCCTGGTCCGCCGGCGCGACGGCCGAATCTGAAGGCCGGATTTCTCTGTCCGGGCTTCAGGCCTTCGTCGGTGGATTGGTTTTTATCTGGCGTATTCATTTTATTATCAGGGCTTCCGTTATTGCCGGGGAAGTTGCTGTGTGCGTTCATCAGTCCAACTCCTCCCTGGACAACTGTGAAAGCGCCAGTTCTTTGTAAACTTCACATTTTTCCATCAATTCTTTATGTGTCCCCTTGCCTGCTATCCGCCCGTTTTCCAGTACTATAATCTGGTCGGCGCCCATAATCGTCGAGATACGCTGGGCGACTATCAGCACGGTTGAGTTGTCGGTCTGGGTTCTCAGGGCCTTTCTCAAGGCTGCATCGGTCTTGTAGTCCACGGCCGAGAAACTGTCGTCGAAAATATAGATCTCAGGCCGCTTCACCAGGGCCCTGGCGATGGCCAGCCTTTGCTTCTGGCCTCCGGACAGATTCATACCGCCCTGGGAAATATCGGTCTGGTAGCCGTTCTCAGAGGCCTCTATGAAATCGGCCGATTGCGCGATGGCCGCCGCCGTTTTGAGGGCAGTCTCATCGGCATTTTCATCGGCATATTTCAGATTGCTTTCGATGGTACCGCTGAACAGAACGGTCTTTTGAGGTATATAACCCAGCTTGTCTCTCAGATCACTCTGGCGGACAGTACGGATATCGGTCTCATCCACCAGAATCTGCCCTTCCGTGACATCGTAGAAACGCGGGATCAGATTAACGACGGTAGACTTACCGCTGCCTGTGCCGCCGACTATCGCCACGGTCTGCCCGGGCGCGGCTTTGAAAGAAATATCCTTCAGGACGTAATCATCTGCGCCTGGATATTTGAAAGCTACGTTTTGGAATTCCAGGCTGCCGTGAATCTGGTCCGGGAACTGCAGCGGTTGGTCGGGATCATGGATTGACGGTTTAGTTTCAATTACCTCGGCGATACGCTGGGCCGATACCGAAGCGCGCGGCAGCAGGATGAATATCATCGATACAAACAAGAAGGCCATAATAATCTGCATGGTATACTGCATGAAGGCCATCATGTTACCCACCTGCATGCTGCCCATATCCACCTGATGAGCGCCGAACCAGACGATGCCCACCATAGTGCAGTTCATCAGCAGCATCATGACCGGCATCATGAAGACCATTACTCTCTGGATAAAGAGGTTGATTCGGGTCAGGTCTATATTGGCCCTGTCGAAACGTTTTTCCTCATGCTGCTGGGTATTGAAAGCCCGGATTACCATCAGGCCGGTCAGAGCCTCACGGGTAACCAGGTTCAGGTGATCTACCATTTTCTGGACTTTCTTGAACTTGGGCACCGCCACTACGAAGACGATTATTACCAGCGTCAGCAGGGCGCAGACCGCCACCACGATAATCCAGGACAGCGAAACATCCTGCCCCAGCGCCTTGACGACGCCGCCGATACCCAGGATGGGCGCGTAAAAGACCATCCTCAGCAGCATTACCAGCACCAGCTGGATTTGCTGGATATCATTGGTCGACCTGGTTATCAGCGAGGCCGTGGAAAATTTATCAAACTCTGCATTGGAGAAAGTCTCCACCTGTTTGAACAGTTTCCGGCGGGTATTACGGGCAAAGCCGGCTGCGATACGTGACGATAGAAAACCGACGGTGATGGATAATGCTGTGCCCAGCAGTGTCAGAGCCAGCATAAGGCCGCCGATCCTCAAAATATAGTTGGTCTGCATTCCACCGACATTGACGCCTATCGTACGGTATTCCGTGCCCAGATAGCTGATGGCGCTCTGGTCCACGATGCTTTCAGGCAGTCCGGCGGTCTGCTCTGCGGCCATCTGGCGTACCTGGCTTAGCTGCTCTTCAGACAGACCGGACAGAAAAGTGAAAATATCCATGCCCGGCGGCAGGCTTAAGCCGGGTATGCTGTCGGCACCCTGGGATTCCAAGACCGCCACCACTGCCAGGGGCTGGCGGAACACAGGAGACAGGACTTCAAGCGCGGCGCTCGACTTATCGTTCAGTTCATACAGGGGCGTAGTAGCCAGAGCGGGATAGTCCTTTATATAGTCGGCCAGTTCATCACCACTGAGGCTGTCCGCGTCCAGCAGGGTGTAGTATTTCTCGACCGTCTCACGCTGGTCGTCATCCATAAACAGCCTTGCCCTGTCCATTTCGGAGGCTCTTATCACCGTGGGCGCGGGGTCGGCAATGCCGTTTTGCTGGATGCCGATGTTGACAATCCGGGACATATAGTCCGGCAGGGTCAGGTCGCACATACCCTGGCCGAACAATAATATAAATATGATGAGAATTATCCACCAGAAAGGTTTTAGTTGACCCATTAATTTGAGCATTAAGCAGTCCTCGTAAACCGCAAACTCAGCCGTCTGCAAGTTTGTTTCAAATTAATTATGATTGAACGGAGAATTGTTGAAAAGACCCGGGAATCCGCCTTCTTCAGGCGGCAGGCAGAGGCAGACCGGTTAGTTTATTCCATAAGCTTTGCATCATTCTTTTTTTTAGCTGCTGTTTCAACCGCCTTCAGACCGCGCAGCAGGGCTTTCAAGTCTTCAGCCGGTACACTGTCCATAAGCTCCATCATGGGATGTCCGTGTCCGGCTTTCAGTTCTGAAAGCAGCGCCTTGGCTTTGGGCGTCAGCTCTATCACCTGCATTCTGCGGTTGTTTTCATTTTCCTGGCGGATAACTAATTTCTGCTCGACCAGCCGGTCCAGGATGCCTGTTACGTTGGGCGGAGTAACCCCCAGTACCTCTGCCAGACCTTTCTGATTGGTGCAGCCTTTTTTATCAATGAAAAAAAGACATTTCAATTGGGCGATAGTCAGGTTCAACTCAAGCCAGGCATCTGCGAAATGCCCCCGCATCATATGGCCCAGTTCCATCCAGATATGCTGAATTTCTGCCTTTAGTGCTGCTCTTGCTTCCGTATTATCGATATTATTAGCTGTCATGGCGAACTCCTTGTTCTCCGTCCGGCCTGTACCTGCCAGAGCAGAATTTAATCTAATATCCTCCTCCCACATCAACGTTACTACCATATAAACAGTTTATGCCAGGTAAACATTAAATGCAACAGCACTATCGGACAGGATTATACGACCATTCGGACAGTGCGGACCAGGTCAGGGAGAGGTGGAGAGCGGTGAAGTCCATTCCAGCAGTTAGACCCGGGAAGGCGTGATCTGATAAGCGAAAGCCCCCAGCTGGCCGTAGCCGCCCTCAGTCTCCAGGCGGCCGGTTATGCGCACCTTACCGTAGTGCTGCGGATAGCCGGAAGCGGAAAACTCCTGGACATACAGTGCGCTGATCAATGGCTGTTAGACATCAGGAGAGAAGGTGAGTTTTTCGTTATTCGTTGTTCGTTATTAGTTTCAGGTAAAGGGGGAGATTGTTAGTTGCTAGACACTTCGCACCTGAAATTTGCTGCGAAGTTATTATTTAGGTATTTTGAATTTCGTATTTATTC